>JAJPYW010000109.1 GCA_021204715.1 Prevotellaceae bacterium | reverse complement strand
TCGGGTGCAAATCAAAAAAAGATGCCGCTAAATTTCTTGGATATGCATAAAAAACTTACTTTTGCCACTCAAATGAGTATGTTCTGCAAACAATAAAACGAATCTATAAAAATGGCAAAACAAAAGAAGACGAACGAGGCCTTGAACGTGGAAGAAGCACTTTCTCAGTCGGAGGCATTCCTTATCAAGAACAAAAAGACCATCGGCGCGGTCGTACTGGTCATCATCATTATCATAGCCGGCATCGTGATGTACAAGAATCTCTATGCCGCCCCCCGCGAGCAGAAAGCACAAGCCGCCTTGTTTGCCGGTGAACAGTATTTCGAGGCCGATGCCTATCAAGAAGCCTTGGAGGGCGACAGCATCGGCTACATCGGTTTCTTGAAGATTGCCGACCAATTCAGCGGCACCGACGCCGCCAACTTGGCAAAGGCCTACGCCGGGCTGTGCTACGCACACTTGGGCAAGTACGAGGAGGCAGTCAAGGCACTCGACAGCTTCAGTGGCAAAGACCGCTTGGTGGGGCCCGCCATGAAAGCGGCCATGGGCAACTGCTATGCCGAGTTGGGACAGCTTGACAAGGCCGCTTCCCTGCTGTTGAAAGCCGCCGACGAGGCCGACAGCGATGCCTTGAGCCCCATTTACCTGATACAGGCCGGCCAGATACTCACGCAGCAGGGCAAGTATGACGACGCCCTGAAAGCCTACACCGCCGTGAAAGAGAAATATGTGCGCTCCTATCAGTCGACCACGGTCGACAAATACATCCGCCAAGTGGAGTTGCTGAAAGACAAAAAATAAAGTAGAAGTCACGCCGCGTCGTTCCGGTTCATTGCGCCGTAAACGCCCAATGAGGGGAACGACGTTTCCATACCTATCCCCTATATACTGATTATGGCAACAGCATTACACCATCTCACCGACACGGGCAGCCAAGCAGTACCTTCGGCCGCCGGGATGAAGTTCGCCATCGCCGTTTCCGAGTGGAACAGCCCCATTACCGGCGCCTTGTTGGAAGGCGCGTTGCAGACGCTCAAAGCACACGGCGCGCGCGGGGAGGACATCTTGGTGAAGAGCGTGCCGGGCAGTTTCGAGCTGACCTTCGCCGCCAAACGGTTCATGGATTATGGCGGGGTGGACGCGGTCATTGCCTTGGGTTGCGTCATCCGTGGCGACACGCCCCATTTCGACTACGTGTGCATGGGCGTCACGCAAGGCATCGCCCGGTTGAACGCCGAGGGCACCATTCCGGTAATCTACGGCCTTGTCACCACCAACACGTTGGAGCAAGCCCAAGAACGTGCCGGCGGCAAGTTGGGCAACAAGGGTAGCGAATGTGCGGTCACGGCAATAAAAATGGTCGATTTTGCTTGGAGTTTACATAAATAGTCGTACCTTTGCCCCACGCAATTAAAGGCGGAGCAAGGGCTTGGGCAAGCGTGCGCCCCTTGGAGGACATCCTTCAACAGCCGCCCTTCCTTTTAACGGCATCCGGGCAAATACCAGAGTGGTCAAATGGGGCAGACTGTAAATCTGCTGGCTTACGCCTTCGGTGGTTCGAATCCATCTTTGCCCACCACATCATGCGGAAGTAGCTCAGTTGATAGAGCATTAGCCTTCCAAGCTGAGGGTCGCGGGTTTGAGTCCCGTCTTCCGCTCTCTTGAAACCGCCTTGATTCATCTTTATTTGATGTCAAGGCGGTTTCTTCATGCATCCCAAGTATTGTAAACTACAACTTTTTTTTGCCAATTGCGGAACAGATACGTTTTTTTTTGCTAATATTGCAGTGAATAGCGGTTTGGATACAGATTGCCGTTCCGTAAACCTCAGGATGATGAACAGGGTGCAGCTACATATACGTCATTCCACGGCTATGTGTCCGGTCTTTCCGGCCATGCAGGGGCGTTGTGGACGGTTGCAGGGACTGCCCATGGCGGCATCGCGCCACCG
The DNA here is from genome assembly GCA_021204715.1 of Prevotellaceae bacterium. Lineage (GTDB taxonomy): Bacteria > Bacteroidota > Bacteroidia > Bacteroidales > Bacteroidaceae > Bacteroides. The sequence goes on along the minus strand of JAJPYW010000109.1, from coordinate 2,694 downwards.
TCAGCCGGCCATGAAGCGGGTGTCCTGCCTGCTCCTCTTATTGACAATATCCCTGTTCCCGCCCATGGCGCGCCTATCCTCGCTTTCCGCCCAGTCGCTTCCTGTCGATAAATATGAAACGGTCGTTACCGGCACCGTAACAGACAAGGAGAGCCGGACGCGCTTGGAGAACGTGACGGTGACTTTGAGGGGAACCTCCATCGGTACCGTGACCAACGCCGACGGCACCTTCTCGCTGAAGATACCCCACCAATCCACCACGCCGGTGTTGGAGTTCTCGCACATCGGCTATCTGAATGTGCGCTATTCGGTGCCCGGCACGTCGGCCGCTTACAACGCCCGCATCCTCATGACGCCCACCGTGCACCAGTTGAGTGAGGTGATTGTCTACGGAGGCGACGCCCGCCGCATTGTAGAGGAGGCGGTCAGGAAGATACCGGCCAATTATCCTGCGGGCGGGAACCTGCTGAGCGTGTTCTACCGGGAGACGGTGCAGAAGGGACGCCGCTATACGGGCATCTCCGAGGCCATGATGGATGTTTACAAGACATCCTACAGCCACCGCTCGACCGGCAGCGACAAGGTGCAGCTCACCAAGGCCCGCCGGTTGCTCAGCCAGAAAGAACGCGACACGCTTGCCGTGAAGGTGGCGGGCGGCCCCAATTTGGCCCTCACCGTGGATTTGGCCAAGAACGCCGACGCCTTGCTCGACCTCTCCACCCTCGACTTCTATGAATACCGGTTGGAACTCTCCACCTTCTTGGACGAGCGCCAGCAATATGTCATCACTTTCAGGCCCCGCGTCAACTTGAACTATCCCCTTTTTTACGGCACGTTCTATATTGACTGCGAAGAGCTCACCTTTACCCGCGCCGAGTTTTCGCTCGATGTTTCCGACCGCGACAAAGCCACCTCGGCCGTGCTGCAACGCAAGCCCGCCGGGTTGCGCTTCCGCCTGCAGGAGGTGAGCTTCATCGTCACTTACCGCCGTGAGAACGGCGTCTCCTGCCTGAATTACATCTGCAACGACATACGCTTCAAGTGCGACTGGAAAAAGCGCCTGTTCTCGTCCACCTACACCACGCGCTCTGAGATGGTCGTGGTGGACCGCGACGAGCATCCCGACCGTGTTATCGCCCGCCGCGACGCCTTCAAGCCCGGCGAGGTGTTCTACGATGTGGTGAAAGAGTACTGGAACCCCGACTATTGGAAAGACTACAACATCTTGGAGCCCACCGAGTCGTTGGAGAGCGCTGTGAAGCGGTTAAGGAAACAGTTGTAAAGGCGGATGCGCGTCTTCTTCCATTACTTGGCATCTCCAAGCCTTGTATCTTTCATTATCACTAAAAAATTAGCGGAAACGTTTTGTCAAACCAAATAAAAGCGGTAATTTCGCAGCCGATTATCCACACCGGGTTCGAGCAAGCGCCAGCCAAGTGATTGGCGGCCACCCGACGGAGCTAACTTATACGTTTATTTAACGCAATGTACGCAATTGTAGAAATCAATGGCCAGCAGTTTAAAGCTGAGGCCGGCAAGAAACTGTTCGTTCACCACATTCAGCAAGCGGAAGTAGGGGCGACAGTTGAGTTTGAAAAAGTGCTTTTGGTCGACAATGACGGAGCAGTCACGGTGGGCCTCCCCACGGTAGAGGGAGCCAAAGTGGTTTGCGAGGTGCTCGCCGACTTGGTAAAAGGCGACAAAGTACTTGTTTTCCACAAGAAAAGAAGGAAAGGTTACCGCAAGCTGAACGGACACCGTCAGCAGTTCACGCAGTTAATGATTAAAGAAGTAGTAGCTTAATCCTATTAAAACAGTAAAGAAATGGCACATAAAAAAGGTGTCGGCAGTTCTAAGAACGGCCGCGAATCAGCAAGCAAAAGATTAGGCGTCAAGATATATGGCGGGTCGCTCTGCAAAGCGGGCAACATCATCATCCGCCAGCGGGGTACGGCATACCATCCGGGCAAGAACATCGGTATGGGCAGCGACCATACGCTCTACGCCTTGGTAGATGGAACGGTACAATTCAAAAGAGGCTTGAAGGACAGACGTTACGTCTCTGTCATCCCGGCTGAACCGGCAGAACCGGTGGAAGCGTGAGACTCGGTTTTGTGTAAAGATATCGGGAGAATGGGGTGTGTCGAAAGGCACGCCCCATTTTGCAATCGTTTAGAGGGTGTGTCATAACTTGTTTTTTTTAAGAAAAACACATCGGAGCGCACAGGCCGGCCAAGCCTACCCTATACTGCTTATATTTTTCAAGAAACCACTCCCGTTTTTCACGACTTCTTTATATCTTTGCCGGCGACAAATTATTATTAACAAGCGTATTTTAAAACAGACTCTATATGCTTACTATCAAACAGGTTACAGAGAACACGGAAACCGTAATCCGCGGATTGAAGAAAAAACACTTCGAAAATGCCGAAAAAGCCATTGAGCAGGTCATCTCGTTGAACGACAAGCGTAAGGGCGCACAAGCCTTGTTGGACAACAACCTGTCGGAAGTCAATACGTTGTCACGCTCCATCGGGAAGCTCATGAAAGAGGGCAAGAAAGCGGAGGCCGAAGAAGCGAAAAACCGTGTGGCCCAATTGAAAGAAGCCAACAAAGAGCTGCAAGAAACGATGGAAGGGGCGGCCGAGAAGTTGCAAGCCGTTCTTTATACCATTCCCAATGTACCCTACGAAG
>JAJPYW010000084.1 GCA_021204715.1 Prevotellaceae bacterium | reverse complement strand
CCGCTACGCTTGCGGGTCAAGCCACGCATTGCGTTGAACTTGCAAAAAGGGTGTGACGAAAACTGTGCCAAACGAAGATTGATTCTTATTTGGCAGTGAATCGCTGCCAAAATGACAACAATATGTCATTGAAAGATAAAGAAACATCTTAATACCCCATGCGGTACTTGCTCTCTTCTTTGTCCTGCAACATGCTCAGATAAGAGATGTAGCGCGATTGGCTGATGTAGTGCCGCTCAACGGCCTCGCGCACGGCACAGCCCGGTTCTTGCCGGTGCGTGCAGTTACCGTAGCGGCAACGGGCCGACGTCTTGAATATCTCGGGAAAGTAATGTCCAATCTCCTCCACTTCCATGTCGAAGGTGCCGAAGCCTTTGATGCCCGGCGTGTCGATAAGGTAGCCGCCGTCCGGCAAGGGATACATCTCCGAGAAGGTGGTGGTGTGCGTTCCTTTGTTGTGGCTTGCCGATATGGCTCCCGTCTTCAAGTTCCAACCCGGAATCAATGCGTTGACGAGCGTCGACTTGCCCACACCGGAATTGCCCGACAGCAATGTGATGCGTCCTTCCAACTCCCGCCGCAGGGAATCCAAGCCCTCGCCCAAGCGGGCCGACAACTTGAAACAGGGATAACCGATGGTGGTATAGAGATTTACCAACCCTTCCAACAGGTCGAGCTCTTCCTCATTGTACAAGTCTGTCTTGTTGAACGCCAACTTCACCGGTATGCGGTATGCTTCAGCCGTGGCCAAGAAGCGGTCGACGAACACCGTCGAGGTCTCCGGATAGTTCACCGTCACCATCAACACCGACTGGTCCAAGTTGGCCGCCAAGATGTGCGATTGTTTGGAAAGGTTGGAGGCCTTGCGTATGATGTAGTTCCTGCGGTCTTCTATCTCGTGGATGTAAGCCGGCCCTTCTCCGTTCAGGCTGATGCTCACCCTGTCGCCCACCGCCACGGGATTGGTGCTGCGGATGCCTTTCAAACGGAAGTTCCCTTTGATTTTGCACTCCACATCCCGTCCATCGTCAGTGTGTACCAAGTACCAGCTGCCGGTGTTCTTTATGACAAGCCCCTTCAACAAGAAAGCAACGCTTAAACTGTCATTACCTCCTTGTCCTTCGCCGCCAATATCTCGTCAAGCTTCTTGATGAACTTGTCATGTATCTTCTGCAACTTCTCCTCGCCCATCTTCTGGGCGTCCTCGGCCAATCCCTCTTTCACAGACTTTTTCAATCCGTCGATGGCGTCGCGGCGGGCGTTGCGTATGCTCACCTTGGCCGTCTCTCCTTCGGCACGGCACTGCTTGGCCAACATCCTGCGCCGCTCCTCGGTCAAAGGCGGTATGCCGATGCGGATGATTTCCCCGTTGTTCTCGGGCATGATGCCGAGCGAAGAGTCGATGATGGCCTTCTCGATGACGCGGAACATGTTCTTGTCCCACGGACGGATGGCGATGCTGCGCGCGTCGGGCGTGGTCACGGACGCCACGTTGTTGATAGGAACCATGCTCCCGTAAGAATCCACACGGATGCCGTCGAGCAAGCGCACGTCGGCCTTGCCTGCTCGTATATGGGCCAGCGCCTCTTCCAAGTACATCACGGCCATTTCCATCTTATCTTGTGCTTCGTTCAAGATTTCGTCAACCTGTTTCATAGCTGTTGTTTAAACTTATTATTATATCGTTATACTTATATGCTTGCTCCTGCAACTTCAAAGCGGAAATCAGTTGTGTACCAACGTTCCGATGGGCTCGCCTTGGATTACCTTCAACAGATTCCCCGGCTTGTCCATATTGAACACCACCACAGGCAGGTTGTTCTCCTTGCACATACACGTGGCGGTCAAGTCCATCACGCGCAAGCCTCGAGCCAATATCTCGTCGTAGGTAATCTCGTCGAATTTCACGGCTGTTGGATCCTTTTCCGGGTCGGCCGTGTAGATGCCGTCCACCCGTGTCCCCTTGAGCATCACGTCGGCCTCGATCTCAATGCCGCGCAAGCTGGAACCCGTGTCGGTTGTAAAGAAGGGGTTGCCCGTACCGGCCGAGCAGATGGCCACTTCGCCTCTTTCCATGCACTCAATGGCTTTCCACTTGCTGTAATATTCGCCTATGGGCTCCATGCGCACGGCCGTGAGCACCCGCGCCTTCACTCCTGTCTTTGTCAATGCTGAACTCAACGCCAAGCTGTTGATGACCGTGGCCAACATGCCCATTTGATCGCCTTTTACCCGGTCGAAGCCCTTGCCCGCACCACTCAGTCCGCGGAAGATGTTCCCCCCGCCTATCACGATGCCTATCTGCACGCCCAACAAGTGTATCTCCTTGATTTGTGCGGCATACTCGGCCAAACGTTGTTCATCGATGCCGTAATGCTGCTGTCCCATCAAGCTTTCCCCGCTCAATTTGAGCAGTATTCTTTTATACTTTGCCATGTCTTAAATATTCTTTGGTGACAAAGATAGCAAAAAAGAAGTGAAACTACTGGCTTTGCCGATACATATTTAAAGGGAAAAAGTGGCTGTGTCAAAAGACACATCCCCTTCGGGGACGTTGCTTGACCACCCCTCCAAACCTCCCCTAATAGGGGAGGCTTGGTCGGCCTACGGCCTCCGAAGTGCCTTTTTCTTGATATTATTCAAGTTTTGACACACCCTCTTTAAGGCGACTCAACGGTTTTTCAGTACGGACACCACACTCACCTTTCCTAAATGAGAAGCGCGTGCCTTGACGACCTCGGGGTCGCACTTCACGGGAATAGTCCACACGGCAGAGTGTTGGCCGGGCTCCGTCCCGTCCAACGTATAATGTATCACCACGTCGGGCAGCGGGGTATTGGCATACAAGTAGCCGTCCTTCATCATCAGTCCCGGATTGGGCAGGCGGAAGTTCACATCGAGCGACTTCCAGTAAGGCAACTCCTTGCTGTTGATTACACCGTAAAAACGCGACAAGTCTGCATTAAACATCGCCTCTTCCTTGGCTCCATGTTCCGTCTCCCATGCAGGATGGACGTTCCATGCCCTTTCCACCAAGCCCAAGACTTTAGGGAAGAACTGGTATTCCACCCAGTCATAACCCCTGATGGCTTCTGCGAAGAGCTGGGCCTGTACACCTATTATATTCTGCGGTTCCAATAATGGCACCTTCCCTTTGGCTATGCTGTCCAAGTTCACCTTGTTGCCCCTCAAGCCGGTGCGCGCCGAGCGGTAAATGGAGAAAGGCAACGCCGAGAACGACTTGCTTTCGTCCACATGGCCTCCCCAAGAGAGTCCCCGCTCGTCGAAGTGGTCGTTGTATGACAAATCCAAGTAGAAACAGTTCACGTTGCACATCACCACCGGATAACCGTTGTTGGCCACTTTGTAGGGAATCTCGTCACCTTGCCATTCAGCCACCGTGTTCCAGCAGTAGATGCCGCCCGATGTTTTCCGAAGCTGCTCGTCGGTAGCGGGCTTGTTGTGCAGCACGGCCTCCTGCCATCCGCCTATCTTCAAGCCGCGCGCCGCCATGAACTCCGACATACGGCAATAGAAATACTCCATCAACTCGTGTGTATCCTGCATGCCGTTCGCCGCCATGAACTCCCGGCAAAGCGGTGAGCCGGCCCATGCGCCCTCGGGCACCTCGTCGCCGCCCAAGTGAATGGTGGTGAGCGGCGCGCCCGCCTCCTTATACATGGCCTCCACCTCGGTGATAACCTTCTCCATGAAGCGGTAGGCCGACGGCATGGCCACGTTGATGATGTTGTCTCTGTAGGCTTGTGCAGACTCATATTCGGACGTGTCTTCCACATCGCTCAGCAAGTACTCTTCTGCCTTTTCCTTGTCCTTGGCGGCATATTTGTTGTAGCGCGCCTTCATCGAGACGATAGCGGCTCGTCCATGACCGGGAGACTCAATCTCTGTAATTACTTCGATGTGCCTTTGGGTGGCGAACTTCAACAAGTCGATAAATTCCTCACGGGTATAATATCCGTTGCCCGTGGTAGGCGCGGTGGGGTCGAAGCCGCCGTCATAGCATGGGTAAAGCCTGTCCGACTCGTCAAGGGTATGTCCCCGGCGGCTGCCCACTTGCGTCAATTCCTCCAAACCGGGAATCTCCAAGCGCCACCCTTCGTCGTCGGTAACATGCAGGTGCAGGCGGTCCAATTTATAAGAAGCGAGAATATCCACCAACTTCTTCAGCTGGGCGAGTGGCGTGAAATTGCGCGCGATGTCAACCATCGCGCCCCGGTAGGTCAAGTCAGGATAGTCCACAATCGTCTGCCTTGCCAATTCCCGGCGAGGGTTGTCTCCTTTGAGTAAGGCAAGCAGCGTCTGGGTGCCGTTGAACACCCCGTGCGGGGTGACGCCCTCGATGGTGATTTCACTGTCGGACACCTGCAGGCGGTACTGCTCTTCCTTCCACGTGGAGGCGCTGTCGGGAAGCAGTTTCAAGCGGACGGTCATGGACGCTTCATCGGCAATCTCCACATTATATAATTGTGAGAGTTTCTCACCGAGTAATCCGGCCTCGTTTGCCAATGCCTCCGGATAAGCCAGCGCGACCGTTCCCGGCACCTGCACCGTTCCCTCACCTTTCACCACCTGCTTCACCGCCGGCAATATGTCAGAAGCGTCCATGGTGGGTTTCACATCGAGCGCTGCATACGTCTCATAC
>JAJPYW010000066.1 GCA_021204715.1 Prevotellaceae bacterium | reverse complement strand
CTTGGTTGATGATGTGCACCCAGTCCAAGGTGCTGTCGTTCATGTAGGCCTTGATCTCCTCGCCAAGCAGCTGCTGGGTGCCGTACCACAAGATGGGGTCGCTGTACATCGTCATGCAGGAGTCCTTGGAGTTGTATATCAACGAGTCGCACACGCCCTGCACGTCGCTGCGGTAGGCGCGTACCTTGTGGTAGGCCCGCATCTCGCGGTACATGGAGTCGGTGTCGAGGTTGAAGGTGAACAGGAAGAGCGTGTCGCCGTGCATGTAGAGGCTGTCGCCTTGCGAGTAGTCGATGCCCACGGCGCGTTTGGTGGCCCACGCGCTCCCCTCAATCTCGTTATAGAAGCAGTAGTCGCCCGTGAGCATGTTCTGGTTCACGGTGTCGTTCATCCACACGTTGTCGAAAGCCTCGCCATAGCCCGCGATGCGGTCGTAGTAGAGGCTATCGCCCGTGAGCTTCTTGCCTTGGTTGTAGAGGATGGAGCGGTCCAAGAGTTCGGCCTGCTCGTTGTCGGTGTTGTACTGCCCCCGTTCGGAATAGATATGGTCGTTGTCGCTCCAGATGTCCGACGGCCCGAGGATGGTGGCTATCTTGGTCTCCGTGCTGTAGAGCAGCGTGTCCGAGGTGAGCACGAAGTCGGGATTGACTAATTTCACGTCTTCGTTGAAGAGCGCCAACTTGGTGCTGGGGCTGTATTCGCCCCATTCGGAAGTGAGCACGTTGTCCTCGTCGGTCAGCGTGCCGCCGTCGAAGTAGTAACCCAAGTCGTAGATGCGGTCGTAGTTCAGGCTGTCGGTGGTGAGCACGCTGTTGCGGTCTATCATGCGCACGTTCTCGCGCAACATGGCCAGCTGCGACATGCCGTCGTAGTAGAGGTAGTCGCCGTAGATGAAGAGGGTGTCGCCTTGCTCCATACGCACGTTGCCGAAGGCTTCCACGGAGTTGGCGGCCTCGTAGATAAGGGCGCTGTCGCAATACATGTACATGCTGTCGTGCAGCATCTTCACCGAGCCGATGAGTACCTGCACGTCGGGGCGTGCCTGTTTGTCGGCTTCCGCCCGGTCGGCATAGAGCAAGTCAACGCGCGTCTTTTTTCCTTCGGGTTCCCGCTTGCGGTCTTGTGCGCTCAGCAGGCATCCTCCCACAAGGCATAAAACGGCGAATGTCACTCTTTTATCCATCCGGGGTATTTAAAGGTGCAGTTCTTCCAGTTGTCGTTGATGCGCACGTAGGTGCTCTTCTGTTTCTCGCGTATCCACTTGTCGAGCAGCTCTTCCTGCCGCTTCTCCATGACGATTTCCTTGAGGTTCTGGTAGTCGTCGGTAATGGTGGCCTTGTGGCCGTTGATGCGGCTCTTGAGCTTCACGATGACGCACACTTCCTTGCCGGTGCGCTCGGGTATCATGGTGAAGGCGTCGGATATCTCGCCCACTTTCATGTTGTCCACTACCTTGGCTATCTCGGGAGGAAGCTCCTGCATCTCGAACTTGGAGGTGTTGGTGTTGGGGTTGGGCATCAGGCCGTGGTTGTTGCGGGTGTCCTTGTCTTGTGAAATGTAGGCGGCGCCATCCTCGAAAGTGAACTTGCCGTTGCGTATGTCGTCGGCGATGGAGTCAAGACGGGCCATGCCTGCGGTGAGCGCCTCTTCGGGTACATGGGGCTTGAGCAGAATGTGGCGCACCTTGATGCGGTCGCCGCGCTTTTCCATGAGCTGGATGATGTGGAAGCCGAACTCTGACTCCACAATCTTGGAGACTTTGTTGGGGTCCTGCAGGTTGAAGGCAACGTTGGCAAAGGCAGGGTCCAAATAGCCGCGGCCGGTGAAGGGCATCTCGCCTCCGTTGATGGCCGTGCCCATGTCTTCGGAGTACATGCGCGCCAAGGTGGAGAAGCTGGTCTCGCCTTTGTTCACACGCTCGGTGTAGTCGCGCAGCCGCCGCTTCACGTCTTCAATCTCTTCTTGGGGTATCTTGGGCTGCAGGGTGATGATTTGCACCTCTACCTGCGTGGGGATGTAGGGAATACTGTCTTGCGGCAGGTCCTTGAAATAGCGGCGCACTTCGGCGGGCGTCACCTTGATGTCGCCCACGAGCTTGCGCTGCATGCCTTGTACCAAAAGCCCTTCGCGGGCGTTCTCGCGCAAGGTTTCCCTGATTTCACTGGAAGTCTTGTTGAAGTACTCTTCCATCTTCTCTTTGGAGCCCATGTTGGTGATGTACATGTTGGTCATGTACTCCACGCGCTGCAGTACCTCGCTGTCGGATACTTCGATACTGTCCAAGGCGGCTTGGTGCAGGTATAGTTTTTGTACGGCAATCTCTTCGGGGATGACGCAATAGGGGTCGCGGTCGAACTTGCGCCCCTCGTACAAGGCGTTCAAGCGGGCCTCTTCCACTTCCGACTTCAAGATGGCTTCGTCGCCCACCACCCAGACCACTTCGTCGATAACGTTGTCCTGCCCGTAGAGAGCCGTCGCGAGGGTGAGGAACCCGGCGGCCAATATTGTTAACTTGACGTTCATGCTCTTTTTCATGCTTGGTGTCTTTATACGGTCTTTGTATTGTCTTTATATTGTCATGTTGTCTTCTTATACCTTATCTTATACAGGCTTTCCGCCTGCTTATGCCGGCTGTTGCGTATAGTATTTTATCCGCCCCCGGCGGCGGGCCCTCTCATAAAGGTCGTTCTTTACCTGCTCCATGAACTCCACCTGCTTCATGTTGAGCAGCATATCCTTTACGAGCGGACGGGCCGACTCGAAAGGCTCCTGCTCGCCGGCCGGACGGTAGTCGCTCACGTCGAGGAAATAGTAGAAGGCGGTGTCCTTCAACTCGATGTGGCGGTTCTGCTCCAAGTACTTTCCGTCTATGGAGCCAGACTGGGGCATCATCTCCAACATGTCGCCGGCGGGAATCCACTTGTCGTAGAAGTATTCATACTTCACGGCGTTCTGCAGGCTGTATTTCTCCAAGTGCTCCACGGCGTCCTGCGTCCCACTCTTGTACCAGCGGCGCACGTTGCTTATCTGGGGCGCGGTGAGGGGCACCTTGATGAAGAGACCCTTTATCAAGGGACGCTCGGCTTTGAACAACTCTTGGTGGCTGTCGTAATAAGCCTCCAACTCCTCGTCGGTGAGCTCCCCGGAGAGCTCTTGGTCGATGAGGGCTTGCTGGTAGGTGTGCACGATGAGGGCCTTGCGGTAGTTCTCCACCAAGCGGTCAATCTCGCTGTTGTCAGGTATGTTGCGCCCGGCTTTCTCGTACAGCAAGATGTCCTCCACCCAGTTACGGATGTAATTCTCGGCAAAGAGCAGGCTGTCGTCCTTGGACAACCCGGCGGGGAGCACGGCACGCAAGTCTTCCAAATAGAGGAAGTTGCCTTCTATCTCCGCCAAAGGCGTCCGGCCACCGTGGTCGGGCCCGCTCTTGCAAGCTCCCAAGCACAGGACAAGCGACAGGCACAAACAAGTTATTCGCATCACCGATAGCTGATTACATACTGTATTAGTGTACGAAGATAGTGCATTAATCGCTCGCATCAGTGCTTATTAACGGTTTTTAAAACCTCTTGGTTTATTTCAACCTTACCCGAGGCGCGCAAACCGGCTATCCATTGCGCTTCCAAGTAGTCACCGTAGTCTTGGAGCAGCTGTTCACGAGGCACTTCACGGTAGTCTGAAGGTCCCTTCTCGCGCTTGCCCGCAACGGCGGTGTAGGGCAGGGAAGGCAGGGGAAGGGCTTTTCCTTGCTTGAAGACGGCTTCGTCCACGAAGGGGTTCTCTCCGGGTGAGAAGAGACCTTGTTCCAATGTGACCGATGTGGCTCCTTCGTTGTTGAAGAGAAGCCTGACGGCATTCTCCCATTCCGTTTCGGGCAGGCTCTTCAAGAGCTTGCGGGCGCGTTTCAAGAGTTTTTTGGTAGCGGCGTGCACCACCGCGCCGCGGTAGCGGCCGTCCGCCCAAGCGTAGCCGGCACGGTGCTTGGCGAAGAAAGCTTGCAATCCGCTTTCGTCTTGGGCTACCTTGGGGAGCAGTACCTGCCGGCGCATCTTGGCCGCAAGCCAATCCTCCCGGAAGCATTGCAAGCGCAGGGCGGCTTCGGGACGGTCGGCCTCCAAGCGCGCCGCCTCGTGGTCCAAGACAGTTTTGGTGATGAACTCCTCTAACTGGCGGCGCGGGGTGCCCGGCCGGGCGGCGGCGAAGCGCGCAAAGTCGGCGCCCGTGTAGGCTTTCCCGTCCAAGGTGAAGAGGGTGCCGCCGGCGCTGCCTTGCGCGCGTAATTGTGTCATGCCTGCTTCATCGGGGGTGTAGTGATAGGCCCGCTTCAAGGAGTCTACCTGTGCTTTCAAGCCGGGGGTTATGTTGCGGAATACGCTTAAACGCCGTTCCAAGGCGTCTTGCACTTCCTCGAAGGAAGGCATTGCGGGGCGTTCCAATACTTTGACAATGTGGATGCCGCGCGGGGTGTAGAAAGGCTTGGATACCGCTCCTTGGGGCAGGGAAGAAACGGCTTCTTCAAATTCGGCCGTGACTTCAGCAGGGGTGATGCAGAAGGGGGCTTTCTCGTCGGAAAAACGCTCTACGAAGGCTTCAAAGAGGGTGTTGGAAGTGTCTCGGGAAAGGATAGTGTAGAGGGAATCGAAGCGTTGCTCTACCTGTTGCAG
>JAJPYW010000181.1 GCA_021204715.1 Prevotellaceae bacterium | reverse complement strand
TATTACAAAATTGCTTAAACTTACCTAGAACCACACGTCCGATGGGGTAAAGGATTACATGGGGGCTGAGGTCATCGCCAACGTCGCCAAGTTCTCCGCTTCCGATTTCAGCGACCTTGACTTCACGTCCGTCCAGTTGAGTGGTTGGACCAAAGACGCCCATACCAACGACCTCATCCATACGCTCGTCATGAACTTCATCAAGAAGTACAAGGAGCTGGATGCCGAGTTAAAGCGCAAGAAGTTTGCCATCACCATAGGCGACGAGCTGCCTGCAGGCATCATACAGATGGCCAAAGTCTATATCGCCAAGAAGCGTAAGATTGGCGTGGGCGACAAGATGGCCGGCCGACACGGCAACAAGGGCATCGTCTCGCGCGTGGTGCGTCAGGAAGACATGCCCTTCTTGGCCGACGGTACGCCGGTGGACATTGTGCTGAACCCGTTGGGCGTGCCTTCGCGTATGAACATCGGCCAGATATTCGAGGCGGTCTTGGGCCGTGCCGGAAAGAAATTGGGTGTGAAGTTCGCCACCCCTATCTTCGACGGCGCTTCTTTGGCCGACTTGAACGAGTGGACCGACAAGGCGGGGCTGCCCCGTTACGGCAAGACGACGTTGTATGACGGCGGCACCGGCGAGGCTTTCGAGCAGCAGGCCACGGTAGGCGTCACCTACATGTTGAAGTTGGGACACATGGTGGAAGACAAGATGCACGCCCGTTCCATAGGCCCGTACTCGCTCATCACGCAGCAGCCGCTCGGCGGCAAGGCGCAGTTCGGCGGCCAGCGTTTCGGAGAGATGGAAGTGTGGGCGCTCGAGGCTTTCGGCGCCGCGCACATCCTGCAGGAGATTCTCACCATCAAGTCCGACGATGTGGTGGGACGTTCCAAGTCATACGAGGCCATCGTCAAAGGCGAGCCCATGCCCACGCCGGGTATTCCCGAATCGTTGAACGTGTTGCTCCACGAACTTAGAGGCTTGGGCTTGAGCATCAACCTTGAATAAAGGCGGCGGCCGGCAAGCCACGGCTTGTCCGGCTATATATTTTTCCATTGTCAATTATCAATTAGTATAAGTGTATGGCTTTTAGAAAAGATAACAAGGTAAAAAGTAATTTTTCGAAGATCTCCATCGGCTTGGCCTCTCCTGAAGAAATATTGGAGAACTCGAGTGGTGAAGTGTTAAAGCCTGAAACCATCAATTACCGCACCTACAAGCCCGAACGTGACGGTTTGTTCTGCGAGCGCATTTTCGGCCCCATCAAGGACTACGAGTGCCATTGCGGTAAGTACAAACGCATCCGTTACAAAGGCATTGTGTGCGACCGTTGCGGTGTGGAAGTAACCGAAAAGAAAGTGCGCCGCGAGCGCATGGGGCACATTCAGCTTGTGGTGCCCGTGGCCCATATATGGTATTTCCGCTCGCTTCCCAACAAGATAGGCTACCTTTTGGGGTTGCCCACCAAGAAGTTGGACGCCATTATCTATTACGAGCGTTATGTGGTCATCCAGCCCGGCGTCATGTCCGACCAAGTGGCCGAATTGGACTTGCTTGAAGAACAAGACTACTTGAACATATTGGACAAGCTGCCCAAAGACAACCAGTTCCTCGAAGATACCGATCCCAACAAGTTCATCGCCAAGATGGGCGCCGAGGCCATTTACGACCTTTTGGCCCGCCTTGACCTTGACTCGCTCTCTTACGAGTTGCGCCACCGCGCCGGCAGCGATGCCTCCCAGCAGCGTAAGACCGAAGCCTTGAAGCGGCTGCAAGTGGTGGAGTCGTTCCGCGCCTCGCGCGGACGCAACAAGCCCGAATGGATGATTGTGCGCATCGTGCCGGTCATTCCGCCCGAACTGCGCCCGTTGGTTCCCTTGGACGGCGGCCGTTTCGCCACGTCCGACTTGAACGACCTTTACCGCCGTGTCATCATCCGCAACAACCGCCTGAAACGCTTGATTGAGATAAAGGCTCCCGAAGTGATTCTGCGCAACGAGAAGCGCATGCTGCAAGAGGCGGTAGACTCCTTGTTCGACAACTCCCGCAAGTCGAGTGCCGTGAAGACCGACGCCAACCGTCCGCTCAAGTCTCTTTCCGACAGCTTGAAGGGCAAGCAAGGCCGTTTCCGTCAGAACTTGCTTGGCAAGCGTGTGGACTACTCCGCGCGTTCCGTCATCGTGGTGGGCCCCGAGCTGAAGATGGGCGAGTGCGGCATCCCCAAGCTGATGGCCGCCGAGCTTTACAAGCCGTTCATCATCCGCAAGCTCATAGAGCGCGGCATCGTTAAGACGGTGAAGAGCGCCAAGAAGATAGTAGACCGCAAGGAACCTGTAATATGGGACATCTTGGAGCACGTCATGAAAGGACACCCCGTGTTGTTGAACCGCGCCCCGACGCTGCACCGCTTGGGTATCCAAGCCTTCCAGCCCAAGATGATAGAGGGCAAGGCCATACAGCTGCACCCGTTGGCATGTACGGCGTTCAACGCCGACTTCGACGGCGACCAAATGGCCGTACACCTTCCTTTGAGCAACGAAGCCATTTTGGAGGCACAGTTGCTGATGCTCCAGTCGCACAACATCCTGAACCCCGCCAACGGCGCGCCCATCACCGTGCCCGCACAGGACATGGTGCTCGGCCTTTACTACATCACCAAGCTGCGTAAAGGTGCCAAAGGCGAAGGCCTCACCTTCTACGGGCCCGAAGAGGCGCTCATCGCCTACAACGAGGGCAAGTGCGACATCCACGCCCCCGTCAGCGTGAAGGTGAAAGACGTGGACGAGAACGGCGAGATTGTAGAGAAGATGGTGCACGACACCTCTGTGGGCCGTGTCATCGTCAACGAGATAGTGCCCGACAAAGCCGGATACGTCAACACCATCATTTCCAAGAAATCCCTGCGCGACATCATCAGCCACGTCATCAAGGTGTGCGGTGTGTCCGAAGCGGCCAACTTCCTCGACGGCATCAAGAACTTGGGCTACTACATGGCCTTCAAGGGCGGCTTGTCGTTCAACTTGGGCGACATCATCATCCCCAAGGAGAAAGAGGAGTTGGTGCAGAAGGGTTACGAAGAGGTGGAGCAGGTAATCAACAACTACAACATGGGTTTCATTACCAACAACGAGCGCTACAACCAAGTCATCGACATCTGGACACACGTCAACTCCGAGCTCTCCAACATCTTGATGAAGACCATATCCAACGACGACCAAGGTTTCAACTCCGTCTACATGATGCTCGACTCCGGCGCCCGCGGTTCCAAGGAGCAGATACGTCAGCTCTCCGGCATGCGCGGCTTGATGGCCAAGCCGCAGAAAGCCGGCGCCGAAGGCGGTCAGATTATCGAGAACCCTATTCTTTCCAACTTCAAGGAAGGTTTGTCCGTGTTGGAGTACTTCATCTCCACACACGGTGCCCGCAAGGGACTTGCCGATACCGCCTTGAAGACGGCCGACGCCGGTTACCTCACCCGCCGTTTGGTCGATGTGTCGCACGACGTGATAGTAAACGAGGAAGACTGCGGCACGCTGCGCGGATTGGTGTGCACCGCCTTGAAGAACAACGATGAAGTCATCGCCACCTTGAGCGAGCGCATCTTGGGCCGTGTATCCGTGCACGACATCGTTCACCCCACTACCGGCGAGCTCATCGTGGCCGGCGGCGAAGAGATAACCGAAGACATCGCCCAGCGCATCGAGGATTCTCCCATAGAGAGTGTCGAGATACGTTCGGTGTTGACTTGCGAGTCGAAGAAAGGTGTCTGCGCCAAGTGCTACGGACGCAACCTTGCTTCCAGCCGCATGGTGCAGAAAGGCGAGGCCGTGGGCGTCATCGCCGCACAGTCTATCGGCGAGCCGGGCACGCAGCTGACGCTCCGTACCTTCCACGCCGGCGGTACCGCCGCCAACATCGCCGCCAACGCCAGCATCGTGGCCAAGAACAACGCGCGCTTGGAGTTTGAGGAACTGCGCACGGTCGACGTGACCGACGAAGCCGGCGAGCCTGCCAAGATGGTCGTTGGCCGGTTGGCCGAGTTGCGCTTTGTCGATACCAACACGGGCATTGTCCTTTCCACACACAACGTGCCTTACGGCTCCACCCTTTACGCCGCCGACGGCGACGTGGTGGAGAAAGGCAAGCTCATCGCCCGTTGGGACCCGTTCAACGCAGTCATCATCACCGAAGTCACGGGACGCATCCAGTTCGAGGGTGTGCTGGAGAACATCACCTACAAGGTAGAGTCCGACGAGTCTACCGGCTTGCGCGAGATTATCATCATCGAGTCCAAGGACAAGTCGAAAGTGCCTTCCGCACACATCATGACCGAAGAGGGCGAGCGCATACGTACCTACAACCTGCCCGTGGGCGGCCACGTGGTCATAGAAGACGGGCAGATGGTGAAAGCCGGCGAAGTCATCGTGAAGATACCGCGTGCCGTGGGCAAGGCCGGCGACATCACAGGCGGTCTTCCCCGTGTCACCGAGCTGTTCGAGGCGCGCAATCCCTCCAATCCCGCCATCGTCTCCGAAATTGACGGCGAGATTACCATGGGCAAAGTGAAACGAGGCAACCGCGAAATCATCGTCACCTCCAAGAGCGGCGAAGTCAAGAAGTACTTGGTTCCGCTCTCCAAGCAGATATTGGTACAAGAGAACGACTACGTGCGTGCCGGCACGCCGCTTT
>JAJPYW010000253.1 GCA_021204715.1 Prevotellaceae bacterium | reverse complement strand
GGTGGCCCACGGCGAGGGCAAGTTCTCACTGCCTTACGAAGAGTGAGCCTACCACGTAGCCGTGAAATACAGCTACGACGGCTATCCCGGCAACCCCAACGGGTCGGACTACAACATAGCCGGCCTTGCCAGCGCCGACGGCCGGCACATCGCCATGATGCCCCACTTGGAGCGCGCCATCTTCCCGTGGCAGCAAGCCCTCTACCCCGAAGCGCGCAAGCATGTAGACCAAGTGACACCGTGGATAGAAGCCTTCGTCAACGCCCGCAAATGGATTGAAGAGCGGTTATGAAACGCTGCCTTCTGCCCTTGTTGCTGCTGCTGTCGACGCTCCCCTCGCCCGCCCAAATCTACAAGTACATCGGAGTGAACGAAGGGTTGAGCGACCGGCATGTATATGCCATCTGCAAAGGGAAAGAGGGCTATATGTGGTTCTTGACACACAACGGGATAGACCGCTACAACGGCAAGGAGTTCAAGCCTTACAAGCTGATGGACGGGGGCAAGGAGGTGAACTCCATGACCAACCTGAACTGGCTCTACGTGGACGCTGAAGGCGGCTTGTGGGAGATAGGCAAGAAGGGGCGCGTGTTCCGCTACGACGTCCGCCACGACCGCTTCGAGTTAGTCTACAAGCTGCCCGATGAAGCCACCAAAGGAGAACAGACGCCTTTGAGCTACGCCTACGTGGACGCCGACCGCCGTATATGGCTCTGCAGCGGCCGCTACATCTACCTTTACCACGTGGAGAGCGGGGAGGTGACGCTCTTGGAGAACACCTTGAAGGAGACCATCACCCGCATCGCGCGCGCCAACGAAGAGGAGTTCTTCATCGGTACCGACAAAGGCGTGCGCTACGCCCGCCTGCAGCGGGGGGCGCAAGGAGAGACGCTCACCTTCGCCGCGCGCCGGCAGCTTGACAGCACCCTCGTGCAGACAAGCGAGCTCTATTACCACCCCGGGCTGCGCAAGCTCTTTATCGGCACCTTCCTGAAAGGGCTGTTCGTGTACGACATGGACAAGGAGCAACTCCTTGCCATAGATTCCGGATTGACCGACGTGAACATCACCCGTTTCTTCCCCTGCGGCAAAGACACGCTGCTCGTGGCCACCGACGGGGCGGGCGTCTACAAGATGGACCTCTCCACCTGCTTGGCCTCGCCCTACATCGTGGCCGACTTCACCCGCCAGAACGCCATGAACGGCAACAACATCTACGACATCTACGCCGACGAGTCCGACCGCATTTGGATGGCCAACTATCCCGTGGGCATCACCGTGAGGGACAACCGTTACAGCGACTACAGGTGGGTGAAGCACGCCACCGGCAACGCCCGGTCCTTGGTGAACGACCAAGTGAACGACGTCATAGAAGACGCCGAAGGCGACCTGTGGTACGCCACGGGCAACGGCATCAGCCTTTACCGGCGCAAGGCGGGCAAGTGGCAATCCTTCCTGAGCACCTTCGACAGCGGGAAGAACCACTTGGACCACACGTTCATCTCCCTGTGCGAGGTGAGCCCCGGCGTTGTCTGGGCGGGCGGATACAGTTCGGGCATCTACGAGATAGAGAAACGCACAGGGCGCGTGAGCTACTTCACCCCCTCGCGCTTCCATGCGCGCGACATCCGTCCCGACAAGTACATCCGCACCATCTTCAAAGACCGCGAAGGCCTTGTATGGTCGGGCGGCTACTACAACCTCAAGCGGTTCGACACCGCCCGCGGGCAAGTGGAGCTGATACCCGGCTTGGACGAGATTACCGTCATCGCCGACAAAGACGACCACCGGCTGTGGATAGGCACCGCAAGCGGGCTCTACCTGCTTGACAAGCGCGAGGGCACCTACCGCAACATCCCCCTGCCCGTAGAGTCCTACTACATTTACTCCCTGTACCAAGCCTCCGACGGGCTGCTCTACATCGGCACCAACAGTTCCGGCCTGCTCGTCTTCAACCCCGCCGACGGCAGTTTCAAGCACTACCACAAAAAGAACAGCGCCCTGCTGTCCGACAACATCTACGCCATCCTTTCCGATGGCGGAGGAACGCTCTTCCTGAGTACCGAATACGCCATCTGCAGCTTCAACACCGCCACGGGCACCATACACAACTGGACGAAAGAACAAGGCCTGAAAGCCGACCACTTCAACCCCGACGCGGGCACGCTCACCCGCGACGGCATTCTTGTGTTCGGCAGCACCGACGGCGCCATCGCCTTCGACAAGCAGATGAAGCTCCCGCGCGACTACCCCTCCAAACTCGTGTTCAGCGACCTGCGTCTCTTCTACGAGAAGGTCTATCCCGATGAAAAAGGCTCCCCCCTCGAGACCGACATCGACCACACCCGCACGCTCAAGCTGAAGTACAAGCAAAACATCTTCTCCCTGCAGGTGTCCTCCATCAACTACGACTACCCCTCGCTCATACTCTACTCTTGGAAGTTGGAAGGTTTCTATGACGGATGGAGCCGTCCCGGAAGAGAGAACACCATACGCTTCACCAACTTGAGCCCGGGGCGGTACACGCTGCGCGTCAGGGCCGTCTCCAACGAAGACCGGCGCATCGTCTTGGAAGAACGCGACATGCAGATCCTCATCGAGCGTTCCTTCTGGCTCGGCGCGTGGGCCATGCTGCTCTATGCGGCGGCCCTCACCGGCATCATCGTCACCGCCCACCGTCTGTTCATCCTCAGGCGGCAGCGGAAGGAAGCCGACGAGAAGATACGCTTCTTCGTGAACACCGCCCACGACATCCGCACGCCCCTTACGCTCATCAAAGCCCCCTTGGAAGAGGTCATGGCCCACGAGCCCATCGGCGCGGCGGCACAAGAGCAACTATGCACGTCGCTGCGCAATGTCGACTCCCTGTTGCACCTCACCAACAACCTGCTGAACTTCGAGCGCGCCGGCATGGACACCGCCCGGCTGCAAGTGGAGCCCTGCGAGCTGAGCGGCTACTTGGAAGCCATTGTGGAGAGCTTCCAAGCCTTCGCCCGCACCCGCGGCATACAACTCGCCTACACCCACAACTTCGCCACCTTGCAAGTGCCCATAGACAAGGAGAAGATGGACTCCATACTGAAGAACATCCTCTCCAACGCCCTGAAATACACGCCCCAAGGCGGATACATCCACATCACCGCCACCCAGGCCGAACACCATTGGAGCGTCAAGGTAGACGACACCGGCATCGGCCTTTCCCCGGCCGAGCAGAAGCGTCTCTTCAAGGCGGCCTTCCGGGGCAGCAACGCCCTTGACGCCCGTATCGGCGGCAGCGGCATCGGGCTGCTCATGGTGCAGAAGTTGGTGCAGCTGCACAAAGGCAAGATACAGTTCAGCAGCGCCCAAGGCCAAGGTTCCTCGGTCAAAGTCACCTTCCCCAAGGCCTACAAACACTACCTGCAAGAGGCAAAGCCGACAGCCGACACGACAGCCGGCACGCCCCTTTCCACAGTCGAAGGCACCGCTTTCCCGGTCGAAGGCACCGTTCCCGCAGTCGAAAGCACCGCTTCCGCAGTCGAAAGCACCGCTTCCACTATCGGGCACACCGCTTCCCCAACCGATAAACGGGAGAAAATACTCATTGCCGAAGACGACGCCGAGCTGCGCGGCTACCTTGCCCAAACGCTCGCCAAGCGCTACCACGTCAAAGCTTGCGGCGACGGGAAAGAAGCCCTCACCGCCGTCGGCGAGTACCTGCCCGACTTGGTCATCTCCGACATCATGATGCCCGGCATGCGCGGCGACGCCCTGTGCAAAGCCATCAAGACCGACATGGCCACCTCGCACATCCCCGTCATCCTGCTCACCGCCCTCGGCGGCGAGCGCCACATCATCGAAGGCCTGCACACCGGCGCCGACAAATACATCGTCAAGCCCTTCAACATCGACATACTGCAAGCCGGCATCGCAGGCTTGCTTGCCAACCGCGCCCTGCTTAGGCAGAAGTACGGCAACCCCGCCGGCCTCTACCCCGACTGGGCGGACGAAGCCGACAACTCCACAGACCTGAACCGCCGCTTCCTCGCCCAAGTGAAGCGGCACGTGGAAGAGAACATCACCCGCCCCGACTTCAACGTAGACACCCTCTGCCAGAAGCTCAACATGAGCCGCACCAGCTTCTACAACAAAATCAAGGCGCTCACCGGCGAGGCGCCCGCCGACTACATACGCCTGCTGCGCCTTATACAGGCCACCCGCCTACTGAAAGAACAACGCTACAACATCACCGAAATAGCCGAAATGACCGGCTTCAACGACGCCAAGTACTTCCGCGAAGTCTTCAAGAAACACTTCGGCGTCTCCCCCTCCCAATACATCAAGCAAGACAACAAGAACCATGCAACCGGCACAAAGTAAACAACACGGAATCAAGTCCTATTTGGAAGCCTTCCTCATCTTCTTCAAGATAGGCGCCTTCACCATCGGAGGGGGCTACGCCATG
Organism: Prevotellaceae bacterium; assembly: GCA_021204715.1. Taxonomy (GTDB): domain Bacteria; phylum Bacteroidota; class Bacteroidia; order Bacteroidales; family Bacteroidaceae; genus Bacteroides. Next base: position 256 of record JAJPYW010000253.1, on the reverse strand, counting down.
GTGCCCCTCATTGAGAACGAAATCGTCACCAAGCGCCGCTGGCTCGCCCCGGAAGACTTCATCGACCTTTTGGCCATCTCCCAGTCGGCGCCGGGCATACTGGCGGTGAACATCTCCATCTTCGTGGGCTACCGCCTGCACGGCATCAAAGGCAGCATCGTCACCGCCTTGGGCACCGTGCTGCCCTCGTTCCTCATCATCTTGGCCATCGCCATTTTCTTCAACAACTTCAAGGACAACACCGTGGTGGAACGCA
>JAJPYW010000061.1 GCA_021204715.1 Prevotellaceae bacterium | reverse complement strand
GAGCGGCTACAAGAGCAACCGGGGCGGCTTGTACCAGGCCGAAGACACGTTGAGCGCCTGTTTCCAGTTTGCCGGCGGCCTCGTGGGCAGCGGTTCTTGGTGCTTCGTGGCGCACGACTCAGCCCGAGAGGACCGCATCGAAATCATCGGCGACAAAGGCATGCTCCACTTCTCTGTCTACACCTACGCGCCCATCAGCCTTTATACAGAAAGTGGGCGCGAGGAGATTCCGGTAGAGAACCCCGTCTACGTACAGCAACCCCTCATACAGGCGGTGGTAGACCACCTGCTTGGCAAGTCGGAGTGCAGCTGCACGGGCGAGAGCGCCACGCTGACCAACTGGGTAATGGACAAAATATTGGACAAGCTCTAACGTGAAAGAAGCCGAGACATATCCCTTTTACAGCGGCCGGAGCTTCCACGGACTCCCTGTTGAACTCAGTTGCTATTTTGAAGCCTGTCCCCTTGAAAGCAACGGAAGCTCCGGCCCGCATCTCCTTGAAAGAACAAAACCTAAAAATTCGTTCAATAGAATAACAGTGCCTTAATTAATTGGCGAAAAATTTCCTCATTTAATCGGAATTGCCTTATTTTGTACTGTTTTTTAAAGCCCATATAAAGCTGGCATAATCATAGCAATATTAATACATTTCATTATGAAGATTTCACACATTGAACATCTGGGTATCGCTGTAAAAAGCATTGAAGAATCCCTGCCGTATTACGAGAACGTATTAGGTCTGAAGTGTTACAACATCGAAGTTGTAGAAGACCAGAAGGTAAAGACCGCTTTCCTGAAAGTGGGCGAAGTCAAGTTAGAGCTGTTGGAGCCCACCTCACCCGAGAGCACCGTCGCCAAGTTCATCGAGAAGAACAACGGCCGCGGCGGCATACACCACTTGGCATTTGCCGTGGAAGACGGCGTGGCAAACGCGCTGGCCGAGGCAAGCGACAAAGGCATCCAGCTGATAGACAAAGCCCCGCGCAAAGGCGCCGAGAACTTGAACATCGCCTTCCTGCACCCGAAGTCCACGCAAGGCGTACTCACCGAGCTTTGTGAGAAATAAGAAACCATTCATACTTTATTAATATAAGAAGAAGACTCATGAGCAATCAACTTGAAAAGATCAAAGAGCTTATCGACCGCCGTGCCGCCGCACGTATGGGAGGAGGCGAGAAAGCCATTGCCAAACAACACGCCAAAGGTAAATACACCGCGCGCGAGCGCATCGCCATGCTGCTCGACGAAGGCAGCTTCGAAGAGATGGACATGTTCGTGGAGCACCGCTGCACCAACTTCGGCATGGAGAAGAAACACTATCCCGGCGACGGCGTGGTAACCGGTTGCGGTACCATCGAGGGCCGCTTGGTCTACGTGTTCGCACAAGACTTCACCGTATCGGCCGGCTCTTTGTCAGAGACCATGTCCCTGAAGATATGCAAGGTCATGGACCAAGCCATGAAGATGGGTGCCCCCTGCATCGGCATCAACGACTCGGGCGGCGCACGTATCCAAGAGGGCATCAACGCCTTGGCAGGCTACTCGGAGATATTCCAGCGCAACATATTGGCCTCGGGCGTCATTCCGCAGATATCAGGCATCTTCGGCCCCTGCGCCGGCGGAGCCGTCTACTCCCCCGCCTTGACCGACTTCACGCTGATGATGGAAGGCACCTCCTACATGTTCCTCACGGGACCGAAAGTAGTCAAGACCGTCACCGGCGAGGACGTCACCCAAGAAGACTTGGGCGGCGCGCGCATCCACTCCACCAAGTCGGGCGTCACCCACTTCACCGCCGCCACCGAGGAAGAGGGCTTGGCTTTGATACGCAAGTTGCTCAGCTACATACCCCAGAACAACCTCGAAGAAGCCCCCTACTTGGACTGCACCGACCCCATAGACCGTTTGGAAGACTCCCTGAACGAGATTATCCCCGACAATCCCAACAAGCCCTACGACATGTACGAGATTATCGGCGGCATCGTCGACAACGGCGAGTTCCTTGAAGTACACAAGGACTACGCCAAGAACATCATTGTGGGCTTCGCCCGCTTCAACGGACAGTCGGTGGGCGTGGTGGCCAACCAGCCCAAGTACTTGGCCGGCGTGCTCGACTGCAACGCATCCCGCAAGGGAGCCCGCTTCGTGCGCTTCTGCGACGCCTTCAACATACCGCTCGTCACGTTGGTCGACGTACCGGGATTCCTGCCCGGCACCGGACAGGAGTACAACGGCGTCATCCTGCACGGCGCCAAGCTGCTCTACGCCTACGGCGAGGCTACCGTACCCAAAGTCACCGTTACCCTGCGCAAGTCCTACGGCGGCTCGCACATCGTGATGAGCTGCAAGCAGCTGCGCGGCGACATGAACTACGCGTGGCCCACCGCCGAGATTGCCGTCATGGGCGGCGCCGGCGCCGTGGAAGTATTGTATGCGCGCGAGGCCAAAGACCAAGAGAACCCCGCCGCCTTCCTCGCCGAGAAAGAGGCCGAATACACCAACCTCTTCGCCAACCCCTACAACGCGGCCAAGTACGGCTACATAGACGACGTGATAGAGCCGCGCAACACCCGCTTCCGCATCATCCGCGCCTTGCAGCAGTTGCAGACCAAGAAATTAACCAATCCGGCCAAGAAACACGGCAACATCCCCTTGTAAGCCAAAGGGAGGAATCCATTAAAACAAGACAGTATGAGAAAAAACAATATCGGAATACTCCTTTCATGCGTGGTGGCGGCCCTCGTCTGCGCCTCTTGCGGGAACAAGACCACGCGCAGCAAAGTCGTGCTGAACGAAGTGCTCGTCGACAACGAGACCGGCTTTCAAGACGACTACGGCACGCGCAACGCTTGGGTAGAAGTCTTCAACCGCTCCTACGGCACGGTCGACTTGGCCGGATACTACTTGAAGCTGAGCAGCCGGCCGGGCGACACCATCAGCTACTTCATCCCCAAAGGCGATGTCCTCACCAAGGTGGCCCCGCGCCAGCACGCCCTCTTCTGGGCCGACGGGCAGCCCCGCCGCGGCACGTTCCACGCCAGCTTCATGCTCGACACGATAGCCGCCAACTGGATAGGGCTGTATGATTCGGGCAAGAAGATGATTGACCAAGTGACGGTACCCGCCGGTATCTTGCAAGCCGACCAATCCTACGGCCGCACGAGCGACGCCGCCGACGAGTGGGAAGTGAAAGACGGCTCGGCAGAGCGTTACGTCACGCCCAGCACCAACAACAAGACCATCGACAGCAACCCCAAGATGGAGAAGTTCGCCGACCAAGACAGCGTGGGCGTGGGCATGGCCATATCGGCCATGAGCGTGGTGTTCACCGGGTTGCTGCTGCTGTTCATCGCCTTCCGCATCGTCAGCAAGGTGTCCGTCAACCTTAGCAACCGCAACGCCATGAAAGCCAAGGGCATCACCGACCGCAAAGAAGCCAAGGAAGAGTTGGCGCACGATTCGGGCGAAGTCTTCGCCGCCATAGCCATGGCCATGCACGAGTTCCAGAGCGACGTGCACGATGTAGAAGACACCATCCTGACTATCACGCGCGTGAAGCGCAGCTACTCGCCGTGGAGCTCGAAGATATACACCCTGCGCGAGACACCCCGTAAAAAGTAAAGACAACCCACCCATAAAAAAGACAAAACAATGAAAGAATATAAGTATAAGATAAACGGCAACCAGTACAAAGTTGCCATAGGCGACATAGAAGACAACATCGCCCATGTGGAAGTAAACGGCACCCACTACAAGGTAGAGATGGAAGTAGCCCCCAAGGTCATCATCAAGCCCGTGTCGCGTCCCCAGTCCACGTCGGCCCCGGCCGCTCCGGCCACGCCGCTGGCCAAGCCCCAGGCAGCCGGCAGCAAGTCGGGCGTGAAGTCGCCCCTGCCCGGCGTCATCCTCGACGTGAAGGTACACGTGGGCGACACCGTCAAGAAGGGCCAGGTAGTCATAGTCTTGGAAGCCATGAAGATGGAGAACAACATCAACGCCGACAAGGACGGGAAGATAACGGCCATCAACGTGAGCAAAGGAGATTCCGTTCTCGAAGGTACAGACCTTGTAATCATTGAATAATATGGGCGAATTCATCACATTCATCGGAAATAACTTAGCCGACTTCTGGACCTACACGGGGTTCTCGAACGCCACGGGCGGACACCTTGTGATGATCTTGGTAGGCTTATGTTTTATATACTTGGCCGTGGCCAAGGAATTTGAGCCGATGCTGCTCATACCCATAGGGTTCGGCATGCTCATCGGCAACATACCCTTCAACATGGAAGCCGGGCTGAAAGTGGGCATCTACGAAGAAGGGTCCGTGCTGAACATCCTCTACGGAGGAGTCACCTCCGGCTGGTACCCGCCCCTTATCTTCTTGGGCATAGGCGCCATGACCGACTTCTCGGCCCTGATTTCCAACCCCAAGCTCATGCTCATAGGCGCGGCCGCCCAGTTCGGTATCTTCGGCGCCTACATGATAGCCTTGGCCTTGGGCTTCGACCCCATGCAGGCAGGCGCCATAGGCATCATAGGCGGTGCCGACGGACCTACGGCCATCTTCCTGTCCTCGAAGCTGGCACCCAACCTCATGGGTGCCATAGCGGTGTCGGCCTACTCGTACATGGCGTTGGTACCGGTGATACAGCCACCCATCATGCGGTTGCTCACCACCCACCACGAGCGGCTCATCCGCATGCGTCCGC
>JAJPYW010000164.1 GCA_021204715.1 Prevotellaceae bacterium | reverse complement strand
CATAGGGGAGGCTTGGTCGGCCTACGGCCTCCGAAGTGCCTTTTTCTCGACATTACTCACGTTTTGACACACCCTCCCCTCTCTAACTTCTGTCCAATCCACTTGCAGGTAGAATAAACTCCGCCGCATGCCGCCACTTGGAGAATTATCTGTATTTTTGTCGCCCATAAACCAATACTATCTAAAGCGTATGAAACGAATGATTTTAAATTGCTGCCTTGCATGCATGACTCTTTCGGCGTGTGCAGGCAACATAGTGGTAGAGATGAAAGATTACGGCATTGTGCCCGACACGCGCGAGAACCTCTCGCCCAAGTTACAACAAGCCTTGCAGGAGATTCGGCAACAGAATGGATCCGGCGAAAAGATTACGCTTCGCTTCGAGCCGGGCCGTTACGATTTCCACCCCGACGGTGCCGTCCGGCGCGTCTACTACATCTCCAATCACGACCAAGACAACCCCAAGACCGTGGGCTTCCCGCTTGAAGATTGGGACGGGCTGACATTGGACGGCCAAGGTGCCGACTTTATATTCCACGGACGCATGCTTCCCTTGTCGCTTATCCGTTCTACAGACTGCACGCTGAAGAATTTCCATATCGACTTCGAGACACCGCACATTACCCAAGTGAAAGTTGTAGCCAACAGCGATGAGGGCATTACCTTCGAGGCGGCTCCATGGGTGCAATACCGCGTCAATGACCATGGGCAGTTTGAGGCCTGCGGCGAGGGATGGTCCGTCGTTCCCGACTGGGGCATCGCCTTCGAGGGAGATACCAAACACTTGGTATACCGCACAAGCGACTTGGGTTGTCCCATGGACAGTGTAAAAGAGGTGGCGCCGCGCACCTTCCTGTCACCTGAATGGAAAGACAGCAGGTTGGTGCCGGGTACGGTGGTGGCGTTGCGCCCCGGCGGACGCCCCACGCCGGGCATCCTGCTTTCCGAAGATACACGCACCCATATTTTAAACGTGCAGGTACACTATGCCGAGGGCATGGGGTTGCTGGCCCAGATGAGCGAGGACATTACGTTGGACGGATTCGGCGTCTGCCTGCGTGGCGACGACGACCCGCGTTACTTCACCACCCAAGCCGACGCCACCCACTTCTCGGGTTGCAAAGGGTTGATAGACTCGCGGAACGGCTTGTACGAAGGCATGATGGACGACGCCATCAACGTGCATGGCACTTATTTGAAAATCATGGAGCGGGTTGACGACCGCACCGTGATTGCCCGCTACATGCATCCACAGGCCTACGGCTTTCCATGGGGAACACCGGGTGACGAAGTGCAGTTCCTGCGCCCCAAAACGTTGGAGACAACCGGACAAGGCAACCGCATAGCGGAAATCCTTCCCTACGACAGCGAAACTGTCTACGGCGCGAAAGCGTTCCGCATCACTTTCGACCAACCGCTCGAAGCGGTAGTTACAGACGAGCGGTGCGGCATCGAAAACCTTACATGGTGCCCCGAAGTCATCTTCACCGGAAACACCATCCGCAACAACCGCGCCCGCGGCGCCCTGTTCAGCACACCACGAAAGACGGTGGTGGAAGACAACCTCTTCGACCACACATCGGGTGCGGCCATTTTGCTTTGCGGCGACTGCAACGGCTGGTTCGAGACCGGAGCCTGCCGGGACGTGCAAATACGCCGCAACCGCTTCATCAACTCCTTGACCAACATGTTCCAGTTCACAGAGGCGGTCATTTCTATCTATCCCGTTATCCCCGATTTGGCAGCCCAACAACAATACTTCCACGGCGGCGGGGATGTGCCCGGCATCGTGGTGGAGCAGAACGAGTTTGAAACATTCGACCGCCCCATCCTCTATGCCAAGTCGGTCGACGGACTGACATTCCGCAACAACGTAATAAAGGAAAACAACGACTATCCCGCTTTCCACCGCAACAAGGTTAGAATCCGTCTGCAGCACACCCGGAATGTGACCATTGAAGGAAACGACTTCCAAGACGGCGATGACAGCGTGGTAGACGAATAAAGTACCGGCTACTTTGCCAGCCTTTTCCTATCACAGACATGTAAGCAAAATACACATAGAAATGTAAATTAGGCAAACGGAGGTTCTTCTGTAAATGAAAACACCTTATATATTTGCAAAAAGAAAGCAATTAAATAGAACGGCAATCATATTTACATTATTTAGACGAGCTGCCCGTCCTAATTGCTTACGATTTACCCTTATAACAGGCTTCATAATATGAAACTAAAACTGAAAACAGCTATATTCAATGCGATTGGAAGTATGTATGAAATAAATATAAAATAGCGCTGTCAATTGCAGCAATATAAAACAGAACGTTGTATCTTTGCAACGAAATAAAACAAAAGGATATAAATAGCTTGACAACAAACAACAAAATGACAAAACGTATAAGATTTACCAAAATGCACGGCGGGGGCAACGATTATATCTACGTAGACACGATGCGTTACCCCATAGAACATCCCGAAGCCGTATCGACAGCATGGAGCGCCCCGCACACCGGCATCGGCAGTGACGGCTTGGTACTCATCGGGAAGTCCAACGTGGCCGATTTCAGCATGCGCATCTTCAACGCCGACGGTTCAGAGGCGCAGATGTGCGGCAATGCCAGCCGATGCATCGGAAAGTATCTTTATGAATACGGGCTCACCAAGAAAACAGAGATAACACTCGAAACGCTGTCGGGCATCAAAGTATTGAAACTACATGTTTCAGCAGATAAAGAAGATAAAGTTGAAAGCGTGACGGTCGACATGGGCCTGCCCGCCGACGAGCCGGTCAATTGGGACGGCACGGGAGCCAAGCCCATGAAAGAGCAGCCCATCGAGGCCGGCGGGCAGCGTTACGTAGGCACGACGGTCTCCATGGGCAATCCCCACTTGGTTATCTTCGTGGACGACATCAATCATGTAAACCTGCCCGTCATAGGTCCAAAGTTAGAGAACCATCCCCTTTTCCCCGCACGCATCAACGTGGAGTTTGCCCAAGTTTTAAAAGACGGACGCATCCGCATGCGCGTATGGGAGCGGGGTTCGGGCATCACCCAAGCCTGCGGAACAGGAGCTTGCGCCACGGCTGTCGCCGCCTCGCTCACCGGGCGTGCCGCCGACCGCTCTGAGATAATCATGGACGGCGGCACGCTGACCATCGAGCGTGACAAGGCTACCGGACACGTGTTGATGACCGGTCCCGCCACCATTGTTTTCGAAGGAGAGATTGCGTTGCCCTGACACTTTTCAACAAGAAGTCATGAAGGCAGTAAACAAAATAGAAACTAACGAGTAAAAGACAGAAGTTTCAATAGGCATTATCAGATAGAGGTCCAAGGCACAGGCAGCTTGTATATATAAATAGGTATAGACAAGCATTGCCTGACACCTCGGACGCCAAACGGAAGAGCAAACAACTCAAAAACGACATTACAAACTTAAAACAACAAAAGATATGGCATTGGTAAACGAACATTTTTTGAAACTGCCGGGAAGCTACCTTTTCTCGGACATCGCTAAAAAGGTAAATACATTCAAGATAACCCATCCCAAGCAGGAAGTCATCCGCTTGGGCATAGGCGACGTAACCCGCCCGTTGCCACCCGTCTCCATCGAGGCCATGCACAAGGCGGTGGAAGAGATGGCGCATGCAGACACCTTCCGCGGTTACGGTCCCGAGCAAGGCTACGACTTTTTAATCGAGGCCATCCTCAAGCACGATTACGCATCGCGGGGCATCCACTTCACCACATCTGAGATATTCGTGAGCGACGGCGCCAAGAGCGACACAGGCAATATCGGCGACATCTTGCGCCACGACAACAGTGTAGGCGTGACCGACCCCATCTACCCCGTCTATATCGACAGCAACGTCATGTGCGGGCGCGCCGGCACCTTGGGAGAAGACGGCAAGTGGAGCAACGTCACTTACATGCCCTGTACGGCCCGGAACAACTTCATCCCCGCCATCCCCGACAAGCGCATCGACATTGTATACCTGTGCTACCCCAACAACCCCACGGGAACCACCCTGACGAAAGCGCAGTTGAAAAAGTGGGTGGACTACGCCTTGGCCAACGACACGCTCATTCTGTTCGATTCCGCCTACGAAGCCTTCATCACCGAAGAAGACGTGCCCCACTCCATCTACGAAATCAAGGGTGCCAAACGCTGCGCCATCGAGTTCCGCAGTTTCTCCAAGACAGCGGGCTTCACCGGGGTGCGATGCGGCTATACCGTGGTACCCAAAGAGCTCACCGCCGCCACAATAGAGGGCGAGCGCGTCCCGCTGAACCAACTTTGGAACCGCCGCCAGTGCACCAAGTTCAACGGCACCAGTTACATCACCCAACGGGGTGCCGAAGCCATCTACACACCACAGGGACGGGAACAAATCAAGGCCAACATCGACTACTATATGCAGAACGCGCGCACCATGAAAGCAGAATTGGAAGCAGCCGGGCTGAAAGTGTACGGCGGCGTCAACGCCCCCTACATTTGGCTGAAGACGCCCGACGGCATCGGTTCATGGCGTTTCTTCGAGCAGATGCTCTACGAGGCCAACGTGGTGGGCACGCCGGGTGTGGGCTTCGGTCCCAGCGGCGAGGGCTACCTGCGCCTGACGGCCTTCGGCTCGCACGAAGACTGCGTGGAAGCCATGCGGCGCATTCGCTGTTGGTTGAAATAACGCACATTTATAACCCAAATATTTACTTACAAGGTATTATGTCAAAATTA
>JAJPYW010000163.1 GCA_021204715.1 Prevotellaceae bacterium | reverse complement strand
TTTTTTTTTCTAGCTCATTATGGATTTCTAGATGCTCAGTTGGCTCGTTGGAGAGGATATGTGTATTAGTGACAGATATTAGGCATCGTAGTATCCTGTCAGCTCGGATAGAAGTAGCTTGGCTTAACCTTCGGTTTCCATACTATAAAGCAAATGGATTGGAAATATGCTATAAAGCTAATGGATTAGAAATATAAAAACCTTATCGGTCATGAAAAGACATTTACTTGTATTATTATTCTTGTTGTCGGCAACGCTGCTGCATGCCGGCAACACAGTCTATCTCTTCTCTTATTTTGTGGACAACAGCCGCGACGGACTCCACTTGGCCTACAGCCGCGACGGGTTGACATGGACGGCGTTGAACGGCGGCAACTCCTTCTTGATACCTACCGTAGGGAAAGACCGCCTGATGCGCGACCCCAGCATTTGCCAAGCACCCGACGGCACGTTCCATTTGGTGTGGACATCCAGCTGGACCGACCGCATCATAGGCTACGCCTCTTCGCCCGACCTTATCCATTGGAGCGAGCAGCAAGCCCTTCCTGTGATGATGCACGAGCCCGAGGCACATAACTGCTGGGCGCCCGAACTCTTTTATGACGAGCCTTCCGAGACCTATTACATCTTCTGGGCTACCACCATTCCCGGCCGTCACAAGGAAGTACCCGTCATAGAGAGCGAGAAGGGATTGAACCACCGCATCTACTATGTAACCACGAAAGACTTCCAAACCTACTCGGAGACGAAGATGTTCTTCAATCCCGATTTCAGCGTCATCGACGCGACGATTGTGCGCGACACGGTGGAGAACGACCTGATTATGGTAGTGAAGAACGAGAACTCCCTGCCTGCCGAGAAGAACTTGCGCATCACCCGTGCGAAACATATAGAAGACGGCTTCCCCACGGACGTATCCCCCTCCATTACGGGCGACTATTGGTGCGAGGGGCCGGCACCGCTCTTCGTGGGCGACGACCTCTACATCTACTTCGACAAGTACCGTAACCATGAGTTTGGAGCCGTGTGCAGCCACGACCACGGAAAGACATGGGAAGACGTGTCCGACCAAGTCTCTTTTCCTGTAGGCATACGTCACGGCACGGCGTTCGCGGTAGACGAGTCGGTGCTCGACGCGCTCTTGCAACTGCATGATTACAATCCCATCATACCCGACCACATTGCCGACGCGTCCGTCTCCAAGTTCGGCGACACCTATTATTTATATGGCACCACCGACTTGGACGCAGGCTTGTCGCGTGCGGGCACGCCCGTGGTGTGGACATCGAAAGACTTCGTGAACTGGACGTTTGAAGGCTCGCACATCGAGGGCTTCGACTGGACCGAAGGGCATCCCTATACCAACGACAAGGGCGAGGAGAAGACCGGTTACTTCCGCTATTGGGCGCCGGGCAAGGTAGTGGAGAAAGACGGCCTCTATTACCTGTACACCACTTTCGTGAAGCCCGACGGAGACGCCCGCACCTATGTAATGAAGGCCGACAAGCCCGAAGGTCCCTTCCGCTTCGCCGCCTCTACCGATGCAGCCAATCCGTTGGACGGCTTTGAAGCATCTTGCATCGCTCCCGACATAGACGGCGAGCCTTTCATCGACGATGACGGTACACCTTATTTATACTGGCGCCGCCGCATGGCCGCCCGCATGACGCCCGACTTGCAACACTTGGAAGGTGACACCATACAGATGCAGACCGCGCGGCAAGGCTATTCAGAAGGGCCGTTGCTGTTCAAGCGCAAGGGCATATACTATTATGTATATACGTTGGGAGGCAACCAGAACTATGTGTACGCCTACATGATGAGCCGCGAGTCGCCGCTCACCGGCTTTGAGAAGCCCGAAGGGAACGACATCTTCCTGTTCTCTTCCATCGCTACGGACGTGTGGGGGCCGGGACACGGCAACGTGTTCTACGACGAGGCTGCCGACGATTACATCTTCATCTATTTGGAATATGGCGACGGGGGAACCACCCGCCGTGTCTACGCCAACCGCATGGACTTCAACCCAGACGGCACCATAAAGACCATGGTGCCCGACGCGCATGGCGTGGGCTACTTGGCACCTGCCACAGAGACGCGCGCGAACTTGGCTTTGCAAGCAACGTTCACCGCATCCTCCACCATGGAACCGCGCGCGGCGAAAGTGAAGATAGAGACGCGGCCCAACGAGCCGCTGCCCGAGAAGGCGTCGGAAGTGAGCGTGGAGCGCAAGCACGCCTACCTGCCCGCCTACGCGGGCGACGGGCGGAACGCCACCTGCTGGATGGCCGGTAAGGAAGACACCACGCCATGGATTGTGGCCGACCTGCAAGCGCCCACCGATGTAGCCGAGTGCCGTTTGGCCTTCGTGCATCCCACCGAAGGACATGCCTGGCATTTGGAGAAGTCTTTGGACGGAGAAGCGTGGCAGCCTTGCGACGCGCAGACCGAAATCGTGGCACGCTCGCCCCACACGGCCCGTGTGGGCGACAAGGTGCGTTACCTGCGCCTCTCCATAGACCAAGGCGCGGCCGGACTGTGGGAATGGGCTATCTATTAAAGGCACAGCTAATCTATAGACGGCCAGGCGGTAAACCTATCGCCTCACAAGCGTAAATCTATCGACGTCACCACCCATGAATCATATAACAAGCGAAACAATAACATTATCTAAATCTCAATCTTTATTATTATGAGGAAACGATTGACAGCCGCCTTGTGCCTGTGCTTGGTGGCAACCGGTTTGAGCGCGCAGCCTTGGTTCAAGGATGCCGACCTGACGCTCACAGGCGCCTATTACTACCCCGAACATTGGGACGAGAGCCAGTGGGAGCGCGATTTCAAGCAGATGCACGAGTTGGGCTTCGAGTTCACCCACTTCGCCGAGTTTGCGTGGGCACAGTTGGAGCCCGAAGAAGGCAAGTATGATTTCGACTGGCTTGACCGCGCGGTGGCGTTGGCTGCCAAGTATGACTTGAAAGTAGTGATGTGCACCTCCACGGCCACGCCGCCCGTGTGGTTGAGCCGCAAGTATCCCGAGATATTGATACGCCAAGAAGACGGCACGGTGCTCGACCACGGCGCGCGCCAGCACGCCTCGTTCGCCTCGCCGCTCTACCGCGAGCTCTCCTACGCCATGATTGCCGAACTTGCCAAGCACTACGGCGAAGACGCACGCGTCATAGGCTGGCAACTCGACAACGAGCCTGCCGTGCAGTTCGACTACAATCCCGCCGCCGAAGAGGGCTTCCGCGACTTCCTGCGCGACAAGTATAATAACGACATCAAGCAGTTGAACGACGCGTGGGGCACCGCCTTTTGGAGCGAAGCCTACACTTCTTTCGATGAGATAACACTGCCCAAGCGGGCCCAGATGTTCATGAACCACCACCAGATATTAGACTACCGCCGCTTCGCCGCCAAGCAGACCAACGACTTCCTTGACGGGCAGTGCATGGTCATCCGCAAGTATGCCAAGAACCAGTGGGTAACCACCAACTACATCCCCAATTACGACGAGGGACACATAGGCGGCAGCCACACGCTCGACTTCCCAAGCTACACCCGCTACATGGTCTATGGCGACAACGAAGGCATAGGCCGCCGCGGCTACCGCGTGGGCAACCCGCTTCGCATCGCCTTCGCCAACGACTTCTTCCGCCCCGTGCAAGGCACCTACGGCGTCATGGAGTTACAGCCGGGGCAAGTGAATTGGGGCGACATCAACCCGCAGCCGCTGCCCGGTGCCGTGCGCCTGTGGTTGTGGAGCGTCTTCGCAGGAGGCAGCGACTTCATCTGCACCTACCGCTACCGCCAGCCGCTTTACGGCACGGAGCAATACCACTACGGCATTGTGGGCACCGACGGTGTCACCGTTACCCCCGGCGGACATGAATATGCCCGCTTCATGGAGGAGATAAAGGCACTGCGCGGAAACGTGGGCGCCCGCGAAGACAAGCCCGCCGAGTACCTCGCCCGCCGCACGGCCATCCTCTTCAACCACGAAAACGCGTGGAGCATCGAAAGGCAGAAGCAGAACAACACGTGGGACACCATGGGCCACGTAGACAAGTATTACCGCACGCTCAAATCCTTCGGCGCGCCGGTCGACATCATAGACGAGAGCAAGGAGCTTGCCGGTTATCCCGTGGTCATTGCGCCTGCCTACCAGCTGGCCGACGCCGAATTGGTGACCCGCTGGAAGGCTTACGCCGAGCAAGGCGGCAACTTGGTGCTCACCTGCCGCACGGCGCAGAAAGACCGCTACGGACGGCTTCCCGAAGCCCCCTTCGGCGCCATGATTGCCGACTTGACAGGCGACGCGTTGGACTTCTATGACCTGTTGCTGCCCGACGACCCGGGGAAGGTGACAATGGATGGAAAGACTTATACATGGAACACGTGGGGCGAGATACTCAAGCCCGGAGAAGGTGTGGAGACGTGGGCCACCTATACCGACGAGTTCTATGAAGGGCAACCGGCCGTGACCACACGCCGTTTGGGTAAAGGCACCGTAACCTACGTGGGCGTGGACAGCACCGACGGCGCGTTGGAGCGCGACGTGTTGCGGAAACTCTATGAAAAGTTGGCCATTCCCGTCATGGACCTGCCTTACGGTGTGACCATGGAGTACCGCAACGGCATGGGCATCGTGCTGAACTACATGGATACGCCTTATACCTTCCGGCTGCCCGAAGGGGCCAAGGTGCTGGTAGGTGAGGCTACCATTCCCACGGCGGGCGTGTTGGTATTCGCCGTGAAATAGCGGTTATCCCGTTAAACATTACACAAGGCAGGCAGCCCAAGCGCTTCGGCGCTTGGGCTGCCGTGCTTACAAGGCGGTTTTCAACCGCCTTTTT
>JAJPYW010000247.1 GCA_021204715.1 Prevotellaceae bacterium | reverse complement strand
GGATGGTATCGTAACGTCACTCTCCCCGCTTCATCGCCATAGAGCCGGATATAATCGGATGTGAAAGCCTCCATTCGCCCGCGTGTCCATACCCGTTTCCCCATGCCCGTCACTCCGGTGAGCCGCAGGTGTTGCAACACTTGCAGCGGGGAGTCGAAGCGTAGGGTGAGTGTCTCTTCCCGGGCAAAGAGCAGGTCGAAACCCTCACTGAGCGCGCTTGTCAACTCGTCCAACGACAGATAGTCCAATCCCTCGCCGGTAAGGCACTTTATTTCTTGCAGATTCCCGGGGCCGAAAGTGCTGAAGGCAAAGATGCCTTCATCGCACAGGAAGCGGCGGCAACGGCTGATGAAGCATTCGGGACGGTGGAACCATTGCAGGGTAGAGCAGGAAGTGAGCAGTTCTGTATGCCCGGGAAACGTCATCGTTTCGGCATCGCCCGCCATGAAGCGCACTTTGGCGCGCGTTCCTCCCAAGCAGGCTACCCACGCTTCCATTTCCGGGCAAAGGTCGTTCAGCAGCATAGTCTCCGGATGGAAGGCTTGCAGCAACAGCTTGGAGTAGCCGCCGGTGCCGCAACCGAACTCGGTGATGTGGCGGAAACGTGCCTGCCCGCCCACCTCGTGCTGCAGCAGCCGTAGCATGGTCTCAGCCACCCGGCCTTGTATGCGGGCCTCTTGGGGATAAGTGTGGCGGGCGCGGGCGAAGCGGGCGGCAATCAGCTGTTTGTCCATAAGTCCTGCAGGTAATACTGAAACAACGGCCGGCTGTAGTGGGCGTCATCGGTTTGTACTGTAGGCGTGCCCTCCTCTTGCCAGGCTTGCAACTGGTTCATCGGCGGAACAATGCGGTCGTTGCCGCCCACAACGGCCAAGTTCCACTTGAAACGCTTTCGGGGCGGCTCGGCTCGGCGCGCTTTATACTGCGCTTCCGCCGCCGCCAACTCCTCCCGCAATTCTTCCAACGGCCGTCGGGGTGTCACCTCCAAGAAAGCCCTGAAAGCTTGGCTGTCGGCACACATCCGGCGCAGGAACTTGTGCAGGGAGACGCCCGTAAGCCCCTCCAACGTGCCGTGGTAAGTAGCCGTGGGGATGCCACGGCGGTCGTCTACAGGAAATGGCGTGCCGTTGATGGCGATGCTGCGGCCTACGCGCGGCACGGTGCCTTGTCCTTTCTTTGCCGCGCCACGACATCCCACTTCCGGCGGTAAGCCGCCGCCGGCGACATCCCTTGCAAGCCGTTCCATTACCTGCGTCGCCGCCCACACGCCCATGGACCAGCCAACCGGGTTCACCTCTTCATATTCCTGCAGCGCCGACGTGTCGAAAGCCGGCGAGCGGTAATCGTAGCACACCATGTAATCGCTCCCTTGGGGACGATACTGCTCGAAAGGCGTGGCATCGGCTCCCCAACCGGCGAAGAAGAGCAGCAGGCGGGGATGGTGTCCGTGTATGATGAATTGTTGTACCATATCGTTTATTGGGTTGATGGCTTACATGTTTACCGCGTTTCGGCTTGCCGCCAAGCACGCCGTCAGCCTGTGTATCTCCTCTTCCTTGATAGCGGCTGTGAGCGAAATGCGCAGGCGCGAGGTGCCTTCGGGCACGGTGGGCGGACGCACGGGCAGCACGTAGAAGCCGCCTTGCTGCAAGGCTTCGGCCAACCGTATGGTGCGGTCGCTCGGCCCTACAATCACCGGCACAATGTGGCTGGAGCCTGTAACGTTGAACTTGCGCACTCGGAGGGCCGTGCGCAGCAGCTCGCCCGAGCGGGCAAGCTGTTCACGCCGTGCATGAATATGGGCCATGCGCCGCACCACAAAGTGCGTCCAAGCCATGTTCACGGGCGGCAGTGCCGTGGTGAAGATAAACGTGCGCATGCGGTTCACAAGGTAGGCACGCAGTTCATGGGTGCACACAATGAACGCCCCTGCCGATGCCGCCGCCTTGCCGAAGGTGCCCACCAAGAAATCTATGTCCCGTATGCACCCTTCCGCTTCGGCACAGCCCAACCCGTACCTGCCCCGCACGCCGAAAGCATGTGCCTCGTCCACGTAGAGCCACACATTATTATATTGGTGTTTCAATGCGCACAAAGCCTTGAGGCCGGCTTCGTCGCCATCCATGCTGAAGATGCTTTCCGTCACCACGATAACGCGGCGGTAATCCGTGTGGTGCCGCGCGAGCAGCCGTTCGAGCTGTTCCAAGTCGTTGTGCCGGTAGCGTATGCACCGGGCGGCCGAGAGGCGGATGCCGTCGATGAGGCTGGCGTGTATCAACTTGTCGGCCAATATCAGCGTGTGGCTGTCGCTTACCGCCGGCAATATGCCCGTGTTGGCATGGTAGCCGCTGCCAAAGACCAATGCCGCCTCGGTGCCGAAGCGGTGGGCTAATTCCTTCTCCAACGCTTCATATACCGGGTGGTTGCCCGTGAGCAAGCGAGAGGAAGACGAAGTGGGCAAGAACGTCTGCGGGGTGAGCGTCTCCAAGAATTCCCTGCGCAGGGCGGTGTCCGAAGCAAGCCCCAAGTAATCGTTCGAGGAGAGGTTCAGCATCCGCTTCCCGTCCACAACGACATACCTTCCTTCGGGCGATACGCGCGGCAGGCGGCGCAGGTTGTCTTCGTCCTTGAGCCGCCGCAAGGTTTGGCTGATAAAGGTATCCATGTTCATGGCAATGCTTTCAATACGTTTATAAGTCCGCCGGTCAGTTTTGTCAATTCATCTTGGCTGATGATGAAAGGCGGCATCAAGTAGACCAACCGTCCGAAGGGACGCACCCAGATGCCTTCCTCGATGAAGCGGCGCTGCATCCAAGCCATGTCCACCGGCTCGTGCGTCTCTACCACGCCGATGGCGCCCAATACACGCACGTCGGCCACGGCGGGCAGTGCGCGCGCCGGTTCCAACCCACGTTTCAACCCCGCCTCGATGCGCGCCACCTTGCCCCTCCAGTCATACTCCTTTGAGGTGAGCAGCTTGATGGAGGCACATGCCACCGCCGCCGCCAGCGGGTTGCCCATGAAGGTGGGGCCGTGCATGAAGCAGCCCGGCGCATGGTTGGAAATCGTGTCGGCCACTTCGTTGGTGGCGAGTACGGCCGAAAAGGTCATATAGCCGCCCGTGAGCGCCTTGCCTATGCACATCACGTCAGGCTCCACGCCCGCATGCTCCCATGCAAAGAGCTTGCCGGTGCGCCCGAAGCCGGTGGCTATCTCGTCGAAAATAAGCAGCGCGCCATGTTCACGGCACAGGCGCGCCGCGCCCCGCAAGTATTCGGGATGGTAGAACCACATTCCGCCCGCGCCCTGCACCACAGGCTCCAATATCATGGCGGCTATCTCCTTTCCGTGTGCCTGCAAAAGACACTCCAAAGGCGCGAGGTCCTCGGGGTGCCACGTGCCGCCAAAGCGCGAGCTTGGCCTTGGCACGAAGTGGCGCACGGGCAGCGACGGACCGAAGAGACTGTGCATGCCCGTCACCGGGTCGCACACCGACATGGCGTTCCAAGTGTCGCCGTGGTATCCGCCGCGTATAGTCACGAAGTCGCTCCGCACCGGCTTTCCCGTGGCTTTGGCCTTGGCATGGTGGTACTGCACCGCCATCTTCATGGCCACCTCCACGGCTACCGAGCCCGAGTCGGCATAGAATATCTTTTGCATGGAAGGCGGCGCCAGCTCCAACAGCAACCGCCCCAACTCAATGGCCGGCCGGTGTGTGAAGCCGCCGAACATGACGTGCGCCATGCGTCCCATTTGCTCTTCTATGGCATGGTTCAACACCGGGTGGTTGTAGCCATGCACGGCACACCACCAAGAAGACATGCCCTCCACGAGCGTCAACTCTTTCCCGGGGTTTTGCGGGTCCTCTATGGTCACGGTAGCTCCCCGGGCGCGCTTCACCTTGTAGACGGGCAGGGGGCGGGCAGTCGATGTATAAGGATGCCACAAGTGCTCCTTGTCAAACTGCATGTCCTCACTCTCCAACTGATACCCGGCTTTCGTTATCAGCCGTTTGTCTTCTTCCACTTTGGAGCCGAGCGTGGTGAGCAGGTCGCCCGCGATGGCCGAGTTGACGCCTATGTAGAGCGCCTTTTCCACAGTCTCCTTGCTTAGTTGCGCGCGCCCTCCCGCAAAGCGCAGGTAGGCCGTGGGGTTGATGAAGCGGAACAGGGCGATAGTAGTCAACACTTCCTCTTCCGTAAGTGGCGGTTGGTTTTCCAACGGTGTGCCCGCAATGGGGTTCAGCAGGTTCACAGGGATAGACTGCACGCCTGTGTTTTTAAGTGCGAAAGCGAACTCTATGCGTTGCGCCACCGTCTCGCCCATGCCGATGATGCCCCCGCTGCACACCTCCATGCCCACACGCCGCGCCGCCTCGAGGGTGCGCAGCTTGTCGGCTTGCGTGTGCGTGTCGCACAGCCGGCTGAAATAAGACGGCGCCGTCTCCAAGTTGCAATGATACCGGGTGACGCCCGCCTCGTAAAGGGCTTGCAAATCAGCCTCGTCGAGCAAGCCCAACGAAGCGCACAGTCTGATGGAAGTGTGGCGGCGCAGGTAGCGCGCTGTCCGGCAAATGTCTTCCATTTGCTTGGGAGAGGGTTTCCGCCCGCTTGTCACGAGCGAGAAGCGGCCTACGCCTTGCGACTGGTTCAGCCGCGCGTGTCTCAGGCACTCTTCGGCCGGCAGAAGCCCGTAATTGTCCGCTTGGGTTTTGTAGTGGGAAGATTGTGCGCACCATTTGCAGTTCTCGGGACATCGCCCCGACTTGGCGTTGATGATGGAGCACAGGTCGAACGCACGGCTCGCGCGCGCGACGGTAATTTCATGGGAGGCTTCATAAAGCGCTTCCCGGTCGGCATGG
>JAJPYW010000154.1 GCA_021204715.1 Prevotellaceae bacterium | reverse complement strand
CAAAGAGACGGCCGTGTTGCATGGAGAGCTCACCTCGTTCGTGGCCGCCAAGAGCCTTCTTGATAATTATTTCGAGGAGTTGGGAGGCAAATAACGGAAATGTGCTTAACCACCCCTCCCAAGCGGCACTGCCTCTTATACATTGCTTAACACCCCTCCAAACCTCCCCTTATAGGGGAGGCTTGGTCGGCCTACGGCCTCCGAAGTTCATAAGGGAGGCAAGTAACGGCCTTTCCCTTTTGGTAAGCCCTTGCCGTAGAGCTTCGCAATCAAGTCGTGCCGCCCCATGCGTTGCAGCTCGCGGACGATGCCCGGCCGCTCGTCTATCTTGTACCAGAAGAAGAAACGGCGTTGTGCCGCCCGCTCTTCGGGCGAGCGCGCGCTGAACACCGGTTGCAGTGTATAAGGGTGCAGCCCCGTGTACCACGTTTCGGTAGAAACGGTCATGGGCGTGGGCGTGAAGTCCTGCACCTGTTCCAAGTGGAAGTCCATCTCCTTGGTGAGCGCGGCAAGTTCAGCCATGTCCTCCTTTGTGCATCCGGGGTGGCAAGAGATGAAATAAGGAATGAGTTGTTGGTTCAATCCCGCCTCGCGGTTGATGCGGTCGAACACCTCTTTGAACTGCTTGAACAGCGAGAACGAAGGCTTGCGCATCACCTGCAACACACGGTCTGAAGTGTGTTCGGGCGCCACCTTCAAGCGCCCGCTCACGTGGCGTGTAATCAGCTCGCGGGTGTACGCGCGCGTTCCCTTGTCTATGGCCGCGTCGCCCGTTTGGTGCAGCAACAAGTCGTAGCGCACCCCGCTGCCCACAAACGATTTCTTGATGCCCGGCAGCGCGTCCACCGCCCGGTATATATCGAGTAAAGGCCGGTGGTCCACATTCAAGTTGGGGCACACGGCCGGATGTATGCACGACGGACGCGCGCAACGCTTGCACCGCTCCAAGTCGCGTCCGCGCATGCCGTACATGTTGGCGCTGGGCCCGCCCAAGTCGCTCAAATACCCTTTGAAGCCGGGCATTTCGGTCACCGTCTTCACCTCTTTTAGTATGCTCTCCTTGCTGCGGGTAGCTATGAACTTGCCTTGGTGGGCCGATATGGTGCAGAAAGCACAGCCCCCGAAACAACCCCGGTGCAGGTTGACGGAGAACTTGATCATGTCGTAAGCCGGGATGCGTTTCCCCTTGTACTTGGGGTGGGGCAGGCGTGTGTAAGGCAAGTCAAACGAGCGGTCAATCTCCTCCGTGGTCATGGGCGGACAGGGCGGATTCACCACCACCGTCTTGTCGCCCGCCCGCTGCAAAAGGCGCGCCGCATGGTAGCGGTTGCTTTCCTGCTCGATGCGGCGGAAGTTCATGGCTTGCAGCTTGGCATCCTGCAAGCACGCCTCGTGCGCATACAATACCACGTCGCCGGCTTGGGGCGTAGCATCGCTTGCCAAGTAAGCCACTTGCGGTAAGGAACGCGCCGCCTTGCCGAATGTTTCCCCACGCTCCAAGCGCCGCGCCAACTCCACAACGGGCCGCTCGCCCATGCCGTACACTAACAAGTCGGCCCCGCTCTCTACCAAGATACCGGGACGCAGCCGGTCCTGCCAATAGTCGTAGTGCGTGAGCCGGCGCATGCTCGCCTCGATGCCGCCTAGCACCACGGGCGTGTCGGGAAAGAGCCGTTTGAGTATTTGCGTGTAGACAATGGAAGGATATTCGGGCCGCATGTCCGTGCGCGCGTCGGGCGTGTAGGCGTCGTCGCTGCGCAGGCGCTTGCCCGCCGTGTACTTGTTTACCATGGAGTCCATGCAGCCGGGGCTGATGCCGAAGAAAAGGCGCGGACGCCCCAACTTCTTGAAGTCGCGCAAGTCGTCGCGCCAGTTGGGTTGCGGCACAATGGCCACACGCAACCCCTCGGCTTCCAATATGCGGCCTATCACGGCGATGCCGAAGGAAGGGTGGTCCACGTAGGCGTCACCGCTGAAAAGGATCACATCGAGCGTGTCCCATCCCCGCAGTTCCACCTCTTTCTTGGTGGTGGGCAGCCAGTCGGTCAGCCGGTATTCCCTCATCGCGCTTCCTGCGGTTCGCCGGCCTCCTGCTCCTCGTGCAGTTGCCGGTAGAGCTTGAAGAGTTGCTGCAATCCGAAAGCCTTCATGTTGTCGTGGTAAATCACGTCGATGCAAAGGTCGAGCAGCTCCTTGCTCTCCTGCTCTTGCGAGGCGATGAGCGAGCGGATGTTCAGTCTCAACTTGTCGAGCACCGACTCGTCCACAATGCCGTTGCTGTTGAACAGGTGGCGGAAAAGCCCGTATTTCTCGATGGTAGACAGATGCGCTTCCGACACTTCTATGCTGCGGGTGCCGCTTGGATTGGCTTGTATGGTGTACATCTTGTGTGTTATTTGGTCCTTGTTCACTATATCGACAGCAAATATACATGTTTTTTAGCTGATATGTTTTGTGTTGTCGCTTATTTGTGAAATAAATGCCGATGCCGGGCCTGCTGTATATTTCTTGTTTTATAAGGAACCCTTTCTTAGTGACTTGGGGAACCGCTTTAGTAAATCTACAAACTCGAGTTTATAATACCTACAAACTCGAGTTTCTACGTCTACAAATTCGAATTTATACACCCTAAGAAAAGCATTGATGAGTTTACGTCGAATGTGATGATGAAATTGCAACGACAGCCTTGCTTAGGTTGAGTCGAAGCGCTTCCATTCACCAAGTCGAAGCGCTTCCACTCAGCAAGTCGAAGCGCTTCCACTCATCCTGATGAAAGCAGTGATGAGGTTATAACGACAGTATTGATGAAGATCTATGGAAGCGCTTCGATAACTCCTATGGAAGCGCTTCGATAACTCCTATGGAAACGCTTCGATAACTCCTATGGAAACGCTTCGATAACTCCTATGGAAGCGTTTCGATAGACTGCATGGAAACGCTTCGATAACTCCTATGGAAACGCTTCGACAGGATATGAAAAAAGCGCTTGGGCAGTGGCTGCCCAAGCGCTTTAACGTGTCATGGAAACGCTTCGTGAAATCAAGGAAGCGTTTCCGGGGTTATGCGAAACGCTTCCTTGGATTCATTTAATAACCGGGATTCTGGTCGTTCTTCATCAGCGGATTGAAGTCTATGGCCTCTTGCGGCAGGGGCATCAACATCAGGCGCGGGTTCCACACTTTGGTTACCAAGAGGTCGCCCGCCGGGCTGTAGGTGACGCCGTTCATGTACTTTTCGCAATACGCTTCACCGTAACGGCGCAGGTCGTGGAAACGCTGTCCTTCGCCGGCCAACTCTATGCGCCGCTCGTTGCGCACGAACTCGATGGCTTCCTCTTTAGAGAGGCTCGCAGGCACTTGGGGCATGCCGCAGCGGTCGCGCAAGTCGTTCAGCGCTTCTTGTGCCTCGTTGTCCCAGCCCGTGGTGTAAATATGGGCTTCGGCAAACGTGAGCAGTATTTCCGCATAGCGGATAACCGGGTAGTCGCAGGGCGAGTTGTAGTCGTCGTAAGGCTCCAAAGCCACCATTTTGCGGAAGGCGTAGCCCGACCATGTTTCGTTGCCGTTGTTGTTGAAGTTGGCCGGGTTGTAAATGAAATAGAGTGTTCCCTTGCCTGCCAACTCATGCCAGCCTTTGAAGGGGAACATCAACGAGGCATACAGGCGGCTGTCGCGGTTGCGGAACTCCTGCATGTAGGCGTATTGCATCAAGTCGGTTTCCTGTACCTGCGCTTGATAGCTTCCTTGGTCGTTGCTGTTTTCCACGAAGTCGGCCCACATCGCGGCATAATTGGCCGCGCGCGTCTCCTTGGTGATGTCGTCGCGCCGTGTATGCCCGTCCGCGTCCCAATAGGCGTCTACCAAGTCCTGCATGGGCTCGTAAGAGATGTATCCCTCGTGTATGGACATGCATTGGGCAATGGTGTAGGTGTAGCGCATCCAGTCGTTGTTGTTGGGGTCGGCGGCATACTCTCTTGTGACGATGTACTCGGGGTTGGAAGGGTTGGCGTTCTCGTCGAACCACAAGGCTTCGTAGCTGAACAGACCGCGTATGAACTTCTCCTTGTCAATGCCTTTGGCTTGGTAATCCATGTAGGCGTCCATTTCGTCGGCTTCCTGCTGTTGGACGGCGTTCAAGGGCGTGTTGAGGCGGAAAAGGGCGTGGCCGCTTTTCGTCATGATCTCCTTGGCCGACGCTTCGGCTTCGGCATAGTCGCCGAAGTAGCGCGCGGCACGGGCGCGCAACCCCAAGGCTCCCCAGCGGGTGACGCGTCCCTTCTCGTTGAGGTAGCCGCCTGCATAGCTTCCGGGCAGTATGGCGGCTATTTCGGCCAGCTCTTTCAGGATGAAGGCGTGCACCGCTTCTTCACTGTCGCGCTCCACGTTGGGGGCGTCGTAAGGCATCACGTCGGTCACGATGGCTATCTTTCCGAAATAACCGGTCAGGCGCAGGTAACTGAAGGCGCGGAAGAAGCGGGCTTCGGCTTTCATGCGCTCTTTCAGGCTTTCGTCCATTTCACATGTTTCCACGTTTTCCAAGAAGTTGTTCACCACGCGGATGGTGCCGAAATAGTAGTCGCCATAGCTCTCGGAAGCGCTGATGCCGTTCTGCTGCACCATCTCCATGTTCCCTTCCCACGGCTTGTGGCTGTGGGCGTTGTCCGTGCAACATTCATCGTAGAGCATGCACCCTTCCAATTCGGCATAACAGCTGTTCAGGGCATACCAAGCGTCTTTCTCGGTCTTCCAGAAGTTCTCGGCCGCCATGTCGGCAGGCGGCACCACGTCCAAGTTGCAAGCCGCGAGCAGGCTTGCCACACATAGACCACACTGTGACATCACCGTGGGCAACAGCGGCAAGTCTCCTTTGAAGATAAGCAA
>JAJPYW010000264.1 GCA_021204715.1 Prevotellaceae bacterium | reverse complement strand
AGACGGGGCTTCCCATACGCTCGCTCTACGGCGGCGGGGAGAAGCTGCTCGATGCCTCGTTGATGCAGACGTTTGACGTGTTGGTGGTGGACATTCAGGATGTGGGGCTGCGTTACTATACCTATTACATCACCCTGTGCCGGCTCATGGACGCTTGCGCCCGCTACGGCCGGCAGGTGGTGGTGTTGGACCGTCCCAACCCCAACGGCTTTTATGTGGACGGCCCGTTGCTCGACATGAAATACAAGTCGGGCGTGGGCTGGCTGCCCATCCCCGTGGTGCACGGCATGACATTGGGCGAGCTGGCCCGGATGGTGAACGGCGAGGGATGGTTGCCCCAGAAGCGCGTGTGTGCTTTGACGGTGGTTCCTTGCTTGAACTATACCCACCGGACACGATATAAGCTCGACGTAGCCCCTTCGCCCAACCTGCCCGACATGAAATCAGTCTATCTTTATGCTTCCCTCTGCTTTTTCGAGGCTACGCCGGTGAGCTTGGGCAGGGGTACGGCGCGTCCTTTCCAAATGTACGGACATCCCGACATGAAAGGGTATATGTTCAGCTTCACGCCCCGAAGCATGCCCGGCGTCAAGCATCCGCCGCAAGAAGGAAAATTGTGCCACGGCGTGGACCTCGGCGGGCTCTCCGACGAGGCTATTTGGGAGCGGGGTGTGGATTTGAGTTACTTGATCGACGCCTACCGCAGCTTGCAGATGGGCGGCCGCTTCTTCACTTCGTTCTTCGAGCGGCTGATAGGGGTGGACTATGTGCGGAAGATGATTGAGGCCGGATGCGGTGCCGACGAAATCAAAGCCCGTTGGAAAGAGGATGTGGAGCGGTTCAAGGAGCGCCGCAAACCCTATTTGTTGTATGAAGAGTAACCGTTAGCGCCTGCCTATGTCACCCTTTGCCGTCATCCTGACCGTTGCCGTCTATTTCCTTGTACTGTTCAGCATCTCGTGGCTTGCCGGAAGGCGGGCCGACAATGCCGGCTTCTTCATAGGCAACCGCCGCTCGTCGTGGTATGTGGTGGCCTTTGCCATGATTGGCTCGGGCATATCGGGGGTGACGTTTGTCTCCGTGCCGGGCATGGTGGCGGCCAGCAGCTTCGGCTATTTGCAGATGGTGTTGGGCTTCATCTTGGGGCAGCTTGTCATCGCCTTCGTGCTGACGCCGCTCTTTTACCGCATGAACTTGGTGTCTATCTACGCCTATTTGGAGAACCGCTTCGGCCTTTGCTCCTACCGCACGGGGGCGTGGTTCTTTTTCATCTCCAAGATGCTTGGCGCGTCGGTGAGGCTATTCTTGGTGTGCCTGACGTTGCAACTGTTGGTGTTCGAGCCACTCGGCCTGCCCTTTCTGCTGAACGTGGCGGTGACGGTGGCCTTGGTGTGGCTTTACACTTTCCGCGGCGGGGTGAAATCGCTCATCTGGACCGACTCGCTGAAGACTTTCTGCCTTGTCGTGTCGGTGGTGCTTTGCATTGTCTACATCGCCGCCGACCTGCACTTTTCTTTTACCGACTTGGTGCACACTGTGGCCGGAAGCGCTTATTCCCGCGTCTTCTTCTTCGACAACCCCAACGACAAGGAGTTCTTCTTCAAGCAGTTTTTTGCCGGCGCTTTTACCATGATAGCCATGACGGGGCTCGACCAAGACATGATGCAACGCAACTTGAGCTGCAAGAACTCCAAAGACTCGCAGAAGAACATCCTCTCCAACGCTATCTTGCAATTGGTCATTATCTGGCTCTTCATGGTGCTTGGCGTGCTGCTCTACACTTTCGCCGCCCACCAAGGCTTGCAGGTGGCCTTGAGCGACGAGCTTTTCCCCACCATCGCCACCGGCGGTTATTTTCCCGCGACGGTGGGCATCCTTTTCATCGTGGGGTTGGTGTCGGCGGCTTATTCGGCGGCCGGCTCGGCGCTCACCGCCTTGACCACTTCCTTCACGGTCGACATCTTGGGCACCGGGGGCAAGAGCGAGGCACAAGTGCACAAGCTGCGCGGAAGGGTGCACGTAGGCATGGCTGTGGTGATGGGCGTCACCATCTATGTGTTCAACCTGCTGAACAACACCAGCGTAATCGATGCCGTCTATACCTTGGCCAGCTATACTTACGGGCCTATCCTTGGTCTGTTCGCTTTCGGCATCTTCTTGAAACGGCAGGTGCGCGACCGCTACATCCCGGTAGTGGCCATTCTCTCGCCGCTGCTGTGCTACGTGCTGCAACGCCACTCCGAGGCGTGGTTTGGCGGCTACCGTTTCAGCTACGAATTGCTGATATTGAACGCCTTCTTTACTTTCTTGGGGTTGTGTCTCATCATTAAAAAGAAGCGGATAGCGTGAGTGACGCCGGGAAACGGCGCGTTGTTAATAGTGTCTCATCATTAAAAAAAAGAAAGCATGATATTGTTGGCAGACAGCGGCTCCACCAAGACCGAATGGGCGGTGGTGGATAATGGAGGGCAGGCAAGGCGCATCCTCACGAAAGGCATCAATCCAGTCTATCAAACGGAAGAGGAGATTACCCAAGCCATCACCGCTGAATTGCTGCCGCAATTGGACGGACAAACTGTTTTCGAGGCGCTTCACTTCTACGGCAGCGGCTGTCTGCCCCATAACACGCCCGTAGTGGCGCGTGCCTTGACCGCCCGGCTGCACGTGCGAGGCACGGTGGAGGTGACTACTGACATACTTGGTGCCGCCCGGAGCTTGTGTGGCAGGGAGCGCGGCATCGCCTGCATCTTGGGCACCGGTTCCAACTCGTGCCTTTACGACGGGGAGTCGATAGTGGAGAACGTGTCGCCGTTGGGATTTATCTTGGGCGACGAGGGCAGCGGGGCTTCCTTGGGCAAGCAGTTGGTGGGCGATCTTTTGAAGAACCAACTTGCCGACGGCTTGAAAGCGGCCTTCTTTGAGGAGTTCCGCCTGACGCCGGCCGACATCATAGAGCGGGTGTACCGCCGTCCTTTCCCCAACCGCTTCTTGGCCTCCCTGTCGCCCTTCTTGGCAGGGCACTTGGACGACGAAGGCATCCGCCAGTTGGCGCGCGACAGCTTCAAGGCGTTCATCTGCCGCAATGTGATGCAATATACCGGCTACAGGGAATGTACCGTCCACTTCACCGGCTCCATTGCCTACCATTACCGGGAATTGCTGCAAGAAGCGGCCTCGGAGACGGGGTTGCATATAGGCCGCGTTACCCAAAGCCCCATGGAGGGGCTCATCCGTTACCACTCGTAAATTCGGAGGCCGTAGGCCGACCAAGCCTCCCTTTGAGAACTTCGGAGGTCGTCAGACCGACCAAGCCTCCCATATAAGGGGAGGTTTGGAGGGGTGGTCAAGCAATACTATAAGCGACAGCGTCGCTTTGTGGGGTGTCAAGCAATGTCCCCGTCAGCGGAACACGATGTTCGTGATGACTTGTGCCCCTACGTACTCGTTCAGCTTGTCTACCAACCGGCTGCGCCGCATCATCAGCTCCTGCCGCAGTGCTGAAGAGGTTATCTGCACGAAGAGCGTCTGGTTCTTGATGGAGAGGCCGCGTGTATACAGGGCGATGCCCGGCCCCATCACCGCCGCCCATGAGTTGACCAAGCGGTACTGGTTGAGGGGCGATTCCAAGCTCTCCTCACGCAAGTACTCGCGCACGAGCTGGCCGATGGGCCGGGCTTGGCTGCGCTTCATGACACGGCCTCCTTTGCCGTATCATTGCCCGGCGTGTTTTCAGCAGGCGCGTCGCCACCGGGCTTCTCCTTGCCCAACGCCTCTTCGCCTGAACCGTCACTGTCCGTCATTTCCCATACGTTGCCCTGCACCACCCGGAACATCTTGTAGTCGCCGCCCACTTTGTGCAATATGCGGTCCAAGTGTTCCCGGTTGGTGTCGGTAATGAATATCTGCCCGAAGTTGTCGCCGCCCGCCAACTTGATGATTTGCTCCACGCGCGAGGCGTCGAGCTTGTCGAAGATGTCGTCGAGCAACAACAGCGGCGTGGTCAGGCCCCTGCGCCGCAAGAAATCGAACTGGGCGAGTTTCAGCGCCACCAAGTAGGTCTTGTTCTGTCCTTGCGAGCCTTCGCGCTTCATGGGGAAACCGTCCAAGTACATGCCCAACTCGTCTTTGTGTATGCCCTTCAGGGAGAATCCCATGATGCGGTCGCGCTGGCGGCTCTCTTTGAGCACATCGGCCAACGAAGCCCCGCGGGCATGCGAGTCGTAGGTCAGCCCCACACGCTCCTTGTCTCCGGAGATAAATGCGTAAAACGACTGGAAAATGGGGATGAACTCCTCGATGAAGGCTTCCCGCTTGCGGAACACCACTTCGCCGCTGCGGGCCATCATCTCTTCCAAGACGAGGAAGAGCGACTCTTCCACGGGTGTCTCGCTTTTCAACAAGACATTGCGCTGCAGCAGGGCCTTGTTGTAGCGTATCAGCGCTTCCAAATAGGCCTTGTCGTATTGCGAGATAACCACGTCCATGAAGCGCCGGCGCTCTTCACTGCCCCCTTCGATGAGCGCGGCGTCGCCCGGCGACACCATGACAAGCGGCAGGAAGCCTATGTGGTCGGAAAGCCGCGTGTACTCCTTCTTGTTGCGTTTGAACTGCTTCTTCTGCCGCCGCTTCATGCCGCAGTAAATCTCTTCCTCACAGCCGGCGGCCATTTCATAATGTCCTTGGATGACGAAGAAATCGGCCTCGTGGCGTATGTTCTGCGAGTCGATGGGGTTGACCATGCTTTTACAGAACGAGAGGTAGTAGACGGCGTCGAGCAGGTTGGTCTTACCCATACCGTTCTGCCCGAAAAAGCAGTTCAACTTGTGCGAGAAGGTCAGTGCGGCCTGCTCTACATTCCTATAGTTGAGTATGGATATGGATTTGAGTAT
>JAJPYW010000274.1 GCA_021204715.1 Prevotellaceae bacterium | reverse complement strand
TCTTGGCCAACCTCGTGGGCATGGCCATCGTGCTGTCGGGCGTGCAGTTCTACCGCGACGTCGAGCCTGTATTCACCCGGGGCGACAGCTTCATGAAGCGCGATTACCTCATCACCACCAAGCGCGTGGGTACACTCGGCGGGCTCACCGGCAAGAGCAACACCTTCTCCAAGGGAGAGATTGAATCCATCGCCTCG
Source organism: Prevotellaceae bacterium (assembly GCA_021204715.1). Classification (GTDB taxonomy): domain Bacteria; phylum Bacteroidota; class Bacteroidia; order Bacteroidales; family Bacteroidaceae; genus Bacteroides. Next base: position 21,365 of record JAJPYW010000274.1, on the reverse strand, counting down.
CAACCTTTCGCCGGCAGTGTGGGCGCCTTCACCCCGTCGCTCTTCAAGGTATCGGCCGGCATGGGCATGAGCGGCGTGAACCTCTCCACGGAACTCTTCTTCGAGTCGGTGCCCGACCGGTATGTGGATGTGAGCACGGACAAGTGGCACTTCGAGGAGGGTTCCCGGGTGATACCCATCATCATTCCCCGCACGTACCTGAACCTGTACAACTTCGGGTTCGCGCAAAGCCGCAGCCTTCCCAAGCTCTCCGAAGGGGTGATGAGCATGATACAGATGGACATACGCATCCGTGGCAACGGCACCCAAGACACCTTTAAAGGCACTATTGTGGGCTTCTCCAACCGGCTGAACACCATCCTCGTGCCCCAGTCGTTCATGGATTGGGCCAACCGCACTTACGCGCCGGGCAAGCAGGCGGCTCCCTCGCGGCTCATCGTGGAAGTGAAGAACCTCACCGACACCGCCATTACCGACTATTACCGCCGGCATAACTACGAGACCGAAGGCGAGGGCTTGGATGCGGGCAAGACCACTTACTTCCTGCGCATGGTCACGGGCATCATCATGGGCGTGGGCTTGGTCATCAGCCTCCTGTCGTTCTATATCCTCATGTTGAGCGTCTTCCTGCTGCTGCAGAAGAACACGGTGAAGTTGGAGAACCTGCTGCTCTTGGGGCACACGCCCTGTCAGGTGGCGTTGCCTTACACGCTGCTCACGGTGGGCGTGAACCTCGTGGTGCTCGCGCTCTCTTTCGTGGCTGTATTTTGGATACGCGGGCAGTATCTCGACCTGCTGCAGGCGCTCTTCCCGCAAATGGAGCAAGGCAGCGCGCTGCCCTGCCTGCTGACGGGCACCGCCCTCTTTCTCATCGTCTCCTTGCTGAATGTCGTGGCCATCCGCCGCAAGGTGTTGGGCATCTGGAAGGGAGAAGGCGGCAGGGCGGCGGTGCAATAAGCATCAGAAAGTTGCCATTTGCAGCTCATTGGTTATCTTGCTTACGCATTTTGCGAGTTTCTCATATTGGATTCTACTTGCATTGCGTTTGCCTGTCAGGTATTGGTTCAACTGGGCGTTGTTGATACCCGCCATTTCCGCTATCCGTGAGACATTGAAAAAATTGAAGTAATTAAAGAACGCACGCATATCATATTTGTATTCAAATTCATATTCAGGCGTTTTGATTCCCATTTTCTCATTGTCTACTTTTGTCTCCCGGTAAGCCGATAGAAAATCTTCTATTGCCTGGTGTGCTGTAGATCCATACCCGGATAACCCAATGTCTTTGTCTATGTCGGCAGGATAGCATCCGTATGTTCCGTCCATAGCTATTTCCACTATTACCGTTAATTTTGTCTTGTTCTGCTCCATACCTATAAGATTATATGCGACTTCCTTTATTTAGATTAATCCCATTACTTTCTGAGTTGCTTTATGTTTTAATGCCAGATTGCAAAGATTATTCACCTAACAATCTTTTCCGTAATTTCCTTTCCATACCAACCGGCAACTCTTGCGAGCCGTGTCGAGGTACATAATCGAACAATCCGGTTTTGGGGCTGTACCACTTATCATGATTACCGCCATGCCTCACAAGCTGACAGCCATTGTTCATCAATTCTTGAACGAATTGTCTTGTTTTCATCCTCTCAATATCTATTTAATCGCAAATGTAAATAATATTATAGCATTATACAAATGATATGCTATAAAATATTTTATCAAGAGCCAATTTGATTATTCTGTCATTTATTCAAACCACGGTTGTAGAACGTTGTGTCAAGCAGTTTAATGTATTGTTCAAGCTATTATATAATGCTGTTTCCATATCGACTATATAGAAAAAGGGGCTTGTAATGCCCCTTTTTCTATAGTATGTAGGGTACTTATTCGGCTGCTTGCACTTCGGCTTGCGCCGTATTCCCCGCTTGCGCGTCGGATGCTGCGGCCGCAGCTTCTTTGTCCGCTTGCGCCGCTTGCTCCTTCTCTTCGCGCGCTTTTCGTTCAGCCTCTTTGCGGGCCCGCTCTTGCAGCCTTGCCTCCAACGCTTCCGCTTCCTGCTGTTCCGCTTCCGCCATCTGTTGCAGGGCGTCGGCTTCGGGCACTACGGTTACGTGGGTGTTGAGGGGCGCGTCGAAGCGGTAGCCTTTCACCGTCACCTCCACCCTGTCGGCGGTAATGTCTACAGCGGCCAACTTGACGTGCAGTTGCGGGTTCTTGATAATGGCCACTCGGGAGAAGTCGCTGCCCGGCGTGGCGAAGCGGTTCAAATTGGGCGCGGCTTCATAGAAATAGACGTTCTCGCCGGCGGCATACGCTTCCAAAGAAGAGACCGGCGTCAGCTTGACGCGCTTGCCGCCTGCCTGTGCCGATACCGCCCCGGGCGCTTCGGTCACGTTGACGGCGAGCTCCGTTGTCTGCTCCCTGGCCATCCCTTCATACGCGCCTTGCGTAGGGTGGATGGTGACGGTAAGCACGCCCTTGTCGTTCAAGTCGCTCTCCACAAGCGTGGTGGCCGAGGCGCCGGCTTGGTAAGCCTCCGTCACGCCGTCGTCGTCATACACCTCCATGAAAGAGTGACCGTAAGGGTAAAGCTCGAAGAGGCGGCGCGAGCGGTCAATCTCGGAGACGTTGTTGTTCGGGTTGTTCATCGGGATGATGGCGCCGCGCTTCACAAAGAGCGGCAGCTTCCAAAGCGGCGCCTCGAAGCCGCTGATGACGCGTCCGCCCGGGTAAAGCTCGCCGTTGAAGTAGTCTACCCACTCCCCTTGGGGCAGGTAGATGAGGTCGCGTGTGTCGTTGCCGGCTTCGTCCACATCGGTCTCTTTATACACGGGCGCCACCAAGAAGTCGTCGCCATACATATACTGGTAGCGGGTGGCCGTGCCCAAGGTATAGTCATTCGGAGTGTCCAAGCATATCGCCCGCATGAGCGGCAGCCCTTCCGTGGCTGTCTTGGCGTAAGTATAGGTATAAGGCAGCAGCTCGGATTTCAGCTTTAAGTAGAAGCGGTTGATGGAAGCGGCCGGCTCGCCCAAGGCGTGGGGATATTTCTCGTTCAGTCCCCAGCCGTCCATGTTGAGCTGCATGGGCGTGAAGGCTTTCCACTGGAAGTCGCGGGTATTGACCACAGGATTCTTGCCGCCGAAGATGCCGTCCATGTCGGAAGTGATGTTGGGTTGCCCCGACAGGCCGGCGCCTATGTAGGTGGGGATATGGAAGCGGATGTACTCCCACTCGCCGCCCTTCTGGTCGCCCGACCACACGCCGGCGTAGCGTTGCGTGCCGGCCCAGCCGTCCAACGTGATGATGAAGGGGCGCGCGTCGTTGCCGTAGTAGGGCATGAGGCGGGCTACTTCGGCGATGCCGTTCAAGCCGAAGGAGTATCCGTCGCCCACCCAAGCCACGTCGGTCTTCAACACACGTACCAAGCCGTCGCGCACTTCGCTTACGATGTCGCGCTGCAAAAGCGGTTCCACGTCGGGATTGGGGTGCAGGTCGCTCTGCGTCCAAAGGCCTATCTGGACGCCATGCGCGCGGGCATACAGCCCCAACGCGCGCAAGTTCTGCACGTTCCCCAAGAGCGTTCCGGTCTGTCCGTAGCCGGCGCCGTAACCATCGTTGGGCAGCAGCCAGCCAAGGGGCATGTCGTGGTCGCGGTAGCGGTCGATCACCGCCCGTGCCGAGAACTGGTAGTTGTCGTTCTCGCCGTTGAGCGACTCGCGGATGCCGAGCGTGTCTTTTTCGCTCTCCTTGTAACGCTTGCCGTCCTCGAAGAGGATGCCCGTTTCGTCTTGCTTCCAATAATCGCGGTTGTAGGCGTTCAAGTGGCCTTCATAGAAGCCGAACTTGGGCAGCAGCACGGGCTTGCCGGTGAGTTGGTAGTAGCAAGACAAAAGCTCCTCGGGACGGCTTGCCACCATGAAGAAGACATCCAACCAACAGGATTGGTGCGACAGCTTCACCGTGCCGGGTTCCTCGCCGCCGAAGTCGTAACCGCCCCTTGCGAACGTGTGCCATAGCAGTCCATACCCCTTGGTCGACCAATAGAAAGGAGCGGGCGAGGCCACCCCGCCGTCCTCCCACTCGTTCTGGTTCTCTATGGCAATGGCGTGTCCTTTATGGGAGAAGCGGCCGTTCTGCACGCCCCCGCCATAGAAGTACTCTTGGGGGCCGGCGGCCAAGGCGAGCGTCACCGTGCTGTCGGCGAAAGCCACGGGAGCGAGTTCTTTGATCACGGTGAAGCCGGTCTGCAAGTCGGTCACCGTGAAGAGGGTGGAGGCCTTCTCCCAGCGCATGCACACCTTGCCGGTGGAGATGGAGAAAGACGCTTCATCCTCGGCCACATACAGTTTGGACAAGGGCAGGCGCGGGTTGTCCGCAAGGATGCGGGCAGGCGGCGTAGCCTCGGGATCGCGCACGCCGCGGTTCTCTTTGTCTTGGAACAGGCGGAACGTGGCGTCGCTGTAGAAGTCTACATCGATGCGCCCGTGGTCGGAAAGCAGCAGCTCCACGGTGGTGGCGTTGATGGGACGGGCGCCGAGAATGGTAACAGCGGATTCCGCCCCGCCGGGCGTCCCCGACCGGGGCATGGCGTGCAGCGTGCCGGCGGCAAGACACAAGACGAGGGCAAGTGCCGGCAGCAGGGCGCGCCGCAAGGGGGTAATGGTCATCTTTTGCATGATGGTCAATGGATAAGGTTTATACTGTGTATTGAAAGTGCCGGTAGATTTAGAATCAAGGGTTGCTTCGGACGCAAAGATACGGAAATATACCGCATGGCAAGCAGATACAGCCCATGTTTTTTATCCTGCCTGCGGAATGTTCCGCCGATTTCTTGACACAGTTCGGCACGGGGAGTGTGGAATGTATTTCTTTGGGTGCAAGGAATGTATTTCTTTGGGTGAGTCGAATGTATTTCTTATGGTCTAACGAATGTGATGAACAAAGTGTCATGATAACATTCGACTCAACCTGTCGATAACATTCGGCTCAACCTGTCGAATGTATTCGATAGAACCGGCCGATTGTAAAAAAATGGAAGGATGATATGCGCAAATGGGGATGACTTGACAATTTATCGCCAAAATGCAGAAAACGCTTTCTTTTCGGAAAATGAGGCGGAAAACAGCCCTTTTGGAAGGGGTTGGAGAGGGTTGGGGAAGGGCGTTGAAATATCAAGACAAAGTGGGCTTTCACTTGATATTGGGGGCGGCGCGCCGCCCCCCAATATCTTTTAGTTGTTCTCCGGACGGAGCTTGCGCACGGTGATGGCCGTCTGCCACATCTCGCTTTCACGCAGGGCTTTCAGCTCGGCGTTCAGCTTCTCGCGGTAGTCGGGCTTGGAGTTGCTGTCGATGGAAATCTGGGCTTCGTGGCCGCACTTCACGCTGGCGTAGAGCTTCTGCATTACCGGCTTGATGGCATCGTGGAAGGGTGTCATCCAGTCCAAGGCACCGCGTTGGGCGGTGGTGGAGCAGTTGGCGTACATCCAGTCCATACCGTTCTTGGCGAAGAGCGGCATCAGCGATTGGGTGAGCTCCTCTACGGTTTCGTTGAAGGCTTCGGAGGGGGTGTGGCCGTTCTCGCGCAGCACTTCATACTGGGCCAGCAGCAATCCTTGGATGGCGCCCATCAGCGAGCCGCGCTCGCCGGTCAAGTCGGAAGTGGCCTCGCGCACGAAGGTGGTCTCGAAGAGGTAGCCCGAGCCGATGCCGATGCCAAGGGCCAACGTGCGGTCCAATGCCTTGCCGGTGGCGTCTTGGTAAACGGCGTAGGAGCAGTTCAGTCCGCGGCCTTCAAGGAACATGGTGCGCAGGGAGGTACCCGAACCTTTCGGGGCTACCATGATGACGTCGATGTCTTTGGGAGGAACCACGCCGGTGCGGTCGCTCCACGTGATGGCAAATCCATGGGAGAAGTAAAGGGCCTTGCCCGGCGTGAGGCAGGGTTTCATCACGGGCCATACCGACATGACGGCGGCGTCGGAGAGCAGGCACATCACGATGGTGCCGCGCTTGCAGGCTTCTTCGATGCTGAAGAGCGTCTCGCCCGGTACCCAACCGTCGGCAACGGCTTTCTCGAAGGTCTTGCCTTGGCGTTGACCTACAATGACATTGAAGCCGTTGTCGCGCAGGTTGCAAGACTGTCCGGGACCTTGTACACCATAACCGATGACTGCAATGGTCTCGTCTTTCAAAATCTCACGTGCTTTTTCCAAAGGAAACTCCTCGCGGGTCATCACATTCTCGATAACACCGCCAAAATTCATTTGTGCCATTTTCTTTTTTGTTTTTAGTTACGGCTTTCGCCAACGTTAATAATTATATGTTGTTTCACTCTTGTCTATCTTTCAGGCGGACGGGGCGGGCGCGTCGGCAAAGACGATCTTGGCCCGGCACACGGATTCCGCACCGTTCTTGCGCAGCTCTACTTCATAGATGTCTTCGCCTGTCTGTTGCTTGTAAAAGGCGAGGCTGTCTCCGTAGCGGCTCTCGGCCACGTAGGTGGCCTCGAAGCGGCGCACGCGCCGGCGGCGGTACATCTCCAAGGGGAAGAGGTCGAGGATGTGCTCGATGTAACGGATGCTGTTCACATGGCCGTTGATGTCGATGTCGCTGTAGCGCACGGGGAGTGTATCCGCCGGCTCTAAGGCGGCGGCCTTCATGCGCGAGGGCTTCTCGATGGGGCAAGGCCGGCCGCACAAGTAGTCGGCGATGCGGCCGGCTGCCTCAGCGGGCAAGTCTACGGGCTTGCGGGTATCCAAGTCTATCACCGCCCAGATGGTGCGGGCGTAGCCTATCGCGCTTCCCGTTTCGTCGAGCACGGCGAAGTTGCGGTTGGTAAAGAGGCGGTAGAAGTTCTCCACCCACGTCTCGACGGTGAACGTTTCGTATTGGCAAGGCATCCGGTCCATCTCCACGGCCAAGCGCGAGAGCACCCACGTGCAGTGCAGCTTTTCCAAGGCGGGGATGCCGAAACCGCGCGCGGTGGCGTGGAAGCCGGCGCAGTTCAGCAAGTGGTTGCCCAACATGCCCACCGTGAGGTGTCCCGTGAAGTCCACCAAGAAGGGTTCGGCCACGAACTTGTAACTGCCTATATTACTGTTTTCCGTCTGCATGCTTGCCTCTTATGTTTCCTGTCGTCTTTTGCCGGCCGCGCCGCTTTTTCCGCCGCCGTTACAGCTTCGCTTGCGGCTGTCCTTGCCGCTCTTGCTCCTGCCGCTCTTCTTGTTTGTCTTGCTCCTGCCGCGACCGCGCTTGCTCCCGCTCTTCCCGCTCCTTCTGCAGTTGTTTGCTTCTAAGGTATTTGGCCTCACGCTCGGCCAAGTACTCGTTCACCCGCTCGAAACAACTGGTGGTGATGGCCACCCGCCCGGAGCGCACGAACTGGAGCACGCACTCCTGCTGGCGCAGCTCCTCGTTCAGCTTGGTTATCTCTTCGCTCTTGCCGTTCTTCTCCACTATGGAGAAGACTTTGTTCACTTCCACCACGCGGGCGTTGTGGCGGCGGATTATCTTGGATATCCCGGGCTGTTCTTCCAACTTGGAGGTGACGATTTTGTAGAGGGCTATCTCGTGCTGGTAGATGTCGTCGTCGGTGAAGCAGTTGGCCTGCAGCACGTCTATCTTCTTGGAGATTTGCTTGGTCACTTTCTCGATGGTGTCGCGGTCGGCCCATGCGGTGATGGTGTACTTGTGTACGCCCTTGATGGAGGAGGCCGACACGTTCAGGCTCTCGATGTTGATTTGCCTGCGCGTGAACACGGCCGTGACTTGGTTCAACATGCCGGCGAAATTCTCGGAGTGAACGATCAGCGTGTATAATTGTTTGTCCATATCGCTTGTCATTTACCGGTTGTGGGGTTCAACATTCCAAAAGCATCTGGTTCACCGAGCCGCCCGGAGGCGTCATGGGCATGACGTTGCCCTCGCGCTCCACGCAGGCTTCCAAAAGGAAGGCACCCTTGGTGGAGAGCATCTCGTCGATGGCTTGCTTCAACTCCGCGCGGGTGAAGGCGCGCTTGGCGGGGATGCCGTAGGCGGCGGCTATCTGTAGGTAGTCGGGGTTCATCATGGGGGTGAACGAGTAGCGGTGGTTGAAGAACATGGCTTGCCACTGGCGCACGTTGCCAAGGTAGTTGTTGTTCAAAAGTATCATCTTGACGGGCGCCTGCTGCTCCATGACGGTGCCAAGTTCCTGCAGGTTCATCTGCAAGCCCCCGTCGCCCATGAAGACGCACACCGTGCGGTCGGGGCGGCCGAAGGTGGCGCCAATGGCGGCGGGAAGGCCGAAGCCCATGGTGCCCAAGCCGCCCGATGTGACCATGCTGCGCTCTTTGGTGAACTTGAAGTAGCGGGCCGACATCATCTGGTTCTGCCCCACGTCGGTCACGAGAATGGCTTCGTGGCGCGTGGCTTCGCTCACGGCGCGCACCACCTCGCCCATGCTCAAGACGGGGCTTGCGGGGTGCAGCTCGGGGCGGATGACTTTCTCTTCCTCCACCTGCTCGTAGACGGTGAAGCTGTCGAGCCACGCTTTATGCTTGGCCGGATGCAAGAGCCGGGTGACGGCCGTCAGCGTCTCCTTGCAGTCGCCCAAGACGGCCAAGTCAACCTTGACGTTCTTGTTGATTTCGGCGGGGTCGATGTCGAAGTGGATAATCTTGGCTTGCTTGGCGTAGGTGTCCAAACGGCCGGTGACACGGTCATCGAAACGCATGCCCACGGCTACTAACACGTCGCACTTGTTGGTGTTGATGTTGGGCCCCAAGTTGCCGTGCATGCCGAGCATGCCTTTGTTGAGCGGATGGTCGGAAGGGAGCGCCGAAAGACCTAATAGCGTGCAGCCGGCAGGCATGTCGGCCTTTTCGATAAACTCGCGGAGTTCCTGCTGTGCATTTCCCAACTCCACGCCTTGCCCCACCAACACGAGCGGGCGCCCGGCATGGTTAATCAGCTCGGCGGCTTGGCGTATGGCCTCTTCGTCGGGCTCGGGAACGGGCACGTAGCTGCGCACGTAGTCTACTTTGACGGGTTCGTAGGCGGTCTTGTCTACTTGCGCGTTCTTGGCGAAGTCAAGTACCACGGGGCCGGGACGTCCGCTGCGGGCGATGTAGAAGGCGCGCGCCACCGCCCATGCCACGTCTTCGGCGCGGCGTATCTGGTAACTCCACTTGGTAATGGGCTGGGTGATGCCCACCAAGTCCACCTCTTGGAAGGCGTCGGTGCCCAAGAATCCGGTGCCCACCTGTCCGGCGATGACTACCATGGGGGTGCTGTCTATCATGGCATCCGAGATGCCCGTGATGGTGTTGGTGGCGCCCGGCCCGCTGGTCACCAAGCACACGCCTACTTCCCCCGACACACGGGCGAAGCCTTGCGCCGCGTGGGTGGCTCCCTGTTCGTGCCTTACGAGGATGTGGTGCAGCTTGTCCAAGTGGTCGTACAAGGCGTCGTACACCGGCATGATGCTGCCTCCGGGATAACCGAATATGGTCTTCACGCCGTGGTGTTCCAACGAACGCATCAGCGCCTCGGCACCTGTTATTAAAACTTCACTTTTACTGTCCGCCATATATTCTTTTGTTGTATTGCATGGCCGCGTGCCGGGATGTGTGCCGGCCGGCGGCCTGTTCCTTTTCTTTTTATTTGCGATACTTGCCGTGTGCTTAATCTATCAACCTTACCGCGCCCTTGTCGGCCGAGCTCACCATGTTGGCGTAGGCTTTCAACGCCTTGGAGACGGTGCGGCCGCGCGTAATGGGCGCCATGGGGCGCGCGGCGAGTTCTTCGTCGGTGAGCAGTACACGGATGGAGCGGTTGGGAATGTCAATCTCTATGAGGTCGCCGTCCTGCAGTTTGCCCACGTTGCCGCCTGCCGCCGCTTCGGGCGAGATGTGGCCGATGCTCAGTCCCGACGTGCCGCCGCTGAAGCGTCCGTCGGTAATCAAGGCACACTCCTTGCCCAAGTGACGCGACTTGATGTAGGAAGTGGGGTAGAGCATCTCCTGCATGCCCGGCCCTCCCTTGGGGCCTTCGTAGATGATGACCACCACATCGCCGCTCTGCACCTTGCCGCCCAAGATGCCTTCGCAGGCCGCCTCTTGCGAGTCGAACACCTTGGCCGGGCCGGTGAACTTCCAGATGCTTTCGTCCACGCCGGCCGTCTTCACCACGCAGCCGTCCAAGGCGATGTTGCCTTTCAACACGGCCAATCCGCCGTCCTTGCTGTAGGCGTGCGCCAAGTCGCGGATGCAACCGGCGGCGCGGTCGGTGTCCAATGTCTTATAGTACGTCTCTTGCGAGCCGAGCGTCATGTTGAAGGTGCCGCCGGGGGCGCTGGCGTATTTTTTGCGCGCCTCCGCACAGACGTGGGGGCTTGTGATGCAATAGCGGTCGATCTCTTCGGCCAAGGTCATGCCGTCCACACGGCGCGCCGAGGTGTCGACCAAGCCGCCTTTGGCCAACTCGTTCATAATGGCCACAATGCCGCCGGCGCGGTTCACCTCCTGCACGTGGTATTGCTGCGTGTTGGGGGCTACCTTGCACAGGCAAGGCGTCTTGCGCGAAAGCATGTCGATGTCACCGATATGGAAGTCGGCACCCGCCTCATGCGCCACGGCCAGCAGGTGCAGCACGGTATTGGTGGACCCGCCCATGGCGATGTCAAGCGACATGGCGTTCAGGAAAGCGGCACGGGTGGCGATGCTGCGCGGCAACACGCTCTCGTCGCCCTCTTCGTAGTATTTGAAGGCATTCTTCACGATGAGCTTGGCGGCATCGGCGAAGAGCTGTTTGCGGTTGGCGTGGGTGGCCACGATGGTGCCGTTGCCCGGCAGGGACAACCCGATGGCTTCGGTGAGGCAGTTCATGGAGTTGGCCGTGAACATGCCCGAGCAGCAGCCGCAACCGGGGCAGGCGTGCTGTTCTATCTGGGCTACGTCGGCATCGCTCACCGACTCGTCGGCCGACTTGATCATCGCGTCTATCAAGTCCAAGTGCTGTCCGTTCCATTCGCCCGCCTCCATGGGACCGCCCGAGACAAACACAGCCGGGATGTTCAGCCGCATGGCGGCCATGAGCATGCCCGGGGTAATCTTGTCGCAGTTGCTGATGCATATCATCGCGTCGGCTTTGTGGGCGTTGACCATATATTCCACGCTGTCGGCGATGATGTCGCGCGAGGGCAGGGAGTAGAGCATGCCGTCGTGCCCCATGGCAATGCCGTCGTCGATGGCGATGGTGTCGAACTCGGCCGCGAAACAGCCCAACTTCTCTATTTCCGCCTTGACGAACTGCCCTATCTCGTGCAGGTGCACGTGGCCGGGTACGAATTGCGTAAACGAATTGACTATGGCTATGATGGGCTTGCCCATCTGCTCCTTCTTCATACCCGTGGCTACCCACAACGCGCGCGCGCCTGCCATACGGCGCCCTTCCGTGCTGAATGAACTGCGTAACTGATGCTTCATGTCGCTTGTTTATTTAACTAAAAAAACCTCTCCCACGTCCGTGAGAAAGGTTTCGATATTTTCATTAAAAGGCATGACCATATACACAAACCTTTCTCACGCCATCGGCCCCACGACCAAGACGTCAAGCACGCTCAAGACTGGCAGGTTTACCCATGTATTCCGGTTCATATCCTTTAATTTTAATCTCTAATACCTCATTTGTAAAATTGCGGCAAAGGTACGCCCTTTTTTAGAAACTTCAAACAAATAAAAGGCAAAAAAGATTCAAATACGGATAATTTGAAAGGAAAACGGTGCTTTAAAGTCTGATTTTATCACTTGTACCACATTCCGCGGCGCGTGCGGACGATCTTTTTCAAGCTGACGGAGAGAATAATCGGTCAGTTGCTGCCTGTGAACCCGATGTTTTTTGTATGTTTGCACTCACTAAAGGGACGTGTCTTTCGACACATCTCCTGCTGTTATCAACCACGCATTATAAAACATAGAAACGATATGGAAAAGATTGAAAACAAGTATATCGCCGTCTCCTACAAGCTCTACACGGTAGACGAAGGCGAGCGTAGCTTAGAGGAAGAGGCACCGGCCGTGCGTCCTTTCCGGTTCATCTCCGGATTGGGCTTTACCATCGAGGGCTTCGAGCGGGCTATCGGACCGTTAGCCAAAGGAGAGAAGTTCGACTTCACCATCCCTGCGGCCGAGGCTTACGGTGCCTACAACGACGACCACGTCATCGAGCTGCCCAAGTCGATGTTTCTCATCGAGGGCAAGTTCGACGACCGGCGCATCGTGCCCGATGCCGTCATCCCCATGCTCACCACCGACGGACAGCGGGTGAACGGTTGTGTGGTGGAGGTGAAGCGCGACACTGTAGTCATGGATATGAACCATCCCTTGGCCGGCTGCGACCTGAACTTCATAGGCGAAGTGTTGGAGAACCGCCCTGCTACAGCCGGGGAGATAACCCAAACCCTGCGTATGATGAGCGGCGAAGGCGGCTGCGGCGGTGGTTGCGGCTCTTGCGGCGGTAGCTGCGGAAGCGGTGAAAGCGGTTGTGGAAACGGCGAAGGCGGCTGCGGCTGCAATGCATAATATATTTATAACTTTACGTTACCTTTGGGGGTTTGAAAGGTTGGCACACAACCCATTATTCACTATTAAGCTAAAAGTCATGTTGAAGAAAAAAGTCTTGTTTATCCTCTTGTCGTTGTTCATCTGCACGCTGGTTCATGCAAAAGGCGGCGGCCTTGTTGTCCTTATCGAGCAATCTCCCTATTCCGACGTGCAATATTATTACAGCAACGGCTGGGAGGCCATAGAGAAAGTCGTGAAGAAAGAGTTGGACGCGGGTAGAAAGATTCTCGCCGTCAGGAAAACGCCCTTCACATGGTTTGCGGTCACGGCAGGCGGCAAGGTCAAAGAGAAGCAAATCCACACCAGCTACACCACCGACGAGATATTTCAGGAAATAGAGCAAAAGGCCGCACAGGGCTTCTACGTGACCTCCTTGGGAGCCGGAGCCACCTACAAAAGAAATATCGTGTGGTCGGCCGTATTCACCAAAAAGAGCGGCGTAACCGACCAAGTGGTGAAATACGCCAAGGCCAATGAGATACTCAAATGGAGGCCCGCCCTCTTTGACATGGGCTACCGCATAACGGAAATCTCGGCCGCCAAGAAATGGATGGTTGTCATGAGCAAGGACACCGATATAGACAAGCAGTTGGTCAACTTCTACCGCGACGAGAATGAAATGATAAGCGACATAAAGCAAAAATGGGCCGACGGTTATTTAGTCCAATTGGCCGATTGCAATACCGTGGGTACTTACATGGCTGTTTACTGCACCTATAAAGACGGGCGCAAACCCGGACAATATATAAGGGTGTGCTTCGATTTGGACGTAGTAAAAGAGTTCATCGCAAAAAGGACGGGCAACGGATACAACATCACGAAATTGGGCGGCACTTTCTGGTTTACCGACAAACAAGAGGTTATGGGCGACTTGATGGGCGTTTTGGGAAGTGTAACCAATATCATAGGCATGAAAAAAAGCCACAAGGGTGGCGGCACGGCCACAAGCGTGTCGACCGACGACACGGGCACTTCATCCACCGGCGGGGGCGCCGCGACCAAATCGGGCAAATCGTGCAGTGCCTGCAAGGGTTCGGGCAAGTGCTCTGCCAACCGCAATTCCTGCCCCGGCAACGGCATGTGTTCCTATTGCAACGGCGACGGATTCAACTACACGGCAGGCACGCCCGTGAAGTGCAGCGCCTGCAAGGGTTCGGGCAAGTGCAAGTACTGCAACGGCAGCGGAATTTGTTCCAAGTGCAGGGGAACAGGAAAGGCATGATTTTCCCCGGATTTCTTTTGCCGGGACGGGCGTTTCATGCACCGACGTCGCCGAACACTGCATTTGCGACTAATCTTATTCCTTCCCCGTCATAATCTCCAATATCAGCTTGTCGGTCTCGTTCATGCCCTGCGAGCCGATGCGCGTCAGGTTCTGGATGCTGCGGTCCACATCCTTGTCGATGATGCCCTCCACGGAGGTGACACAGCGGTTCTCTATCGCCATGAGTGCCGATAGCAGCGCGGTGGAGACTCCGGTGGCCACTTTCAAGGCGCAACTGGGCTTGGCCCCGTCGCATATCATGCCCGTCAGGTTGGCAATCATGTTCTGCACGGCGTAGGACACTTGCGTGTAGCCTCCGCCCATGAGCCAAGTGATGCCGCAACTGGAACCTGTGGCGGCAATGACACAGCCACACAGGGCCGAGAGCTTGCCGAAGTTCTGCTTGATGTAGATCACCGTCAGGTGGCTCAACATCAGGGCGCGCGTCAACTCCTCCTCCGTTTTATGGTTCTCTTCGGCGAAAACCACCACCGGCATGGTGGCCGATATGCCTTGGTTGCCGCTGCCCGAATTGCTCATTACCGGTATCATGGCGCCGGCCATGCGGGCGTCGCATGCCCCCGATGTATAGGAAAGGATGTGCGAGAAGAGGCTGTCGCCCATGACGCTGTGCTCGTAGGTGCCGCGCAGCATCTTGCCCAAGCCGTGGCCGTAGTCTCCTTTGAAAGCGCTTTCGGCGGCCGCCTTGTTCAAGCGCGCCGTTTCCAAGATGAAGCGCAGCTCCTCCAAGGGAGATGTGGTGGCGAAGTCGTAGACCTTGCGCAGTGTCAACGCCACCGGCGTCTCTTCGGCTACGCCCGTGCCGGCGGCGCGCTTGTCCATGAGCACTTCTTCATTCCGCGCCACATACACGAAGGTGGTGTGTCCGCCGGCAATGACGGCCGTGGCACTGTCGGCACCTGCCGTACAAGTGGCCTCGATGTAGAGTTTCTCTGTAATCCCCGCTTTCAAGGCAATGCGTACGCCCTTCTGTTCAATGAAACGCTTACCTTGCTCCACGGCTTCGGGGGTGCACTCTTTCAACACCTCCAAGCCGTAGGCCGACTTGCCTATGGAGGCGCCCAAGGCCACGGCGATGGGCAGCCCTATCATGCCCGTACCGGGAATGCCCACGCCCATGGCGTTTTTCAAGATGTTGGCACTTAAGCAGACTTCCACTTTTTCGGGGCGTCTTCCCAATGTCTCGGCGGCCTTGGCCACGCAGAGCGCCACCGCCACCGGTTCAGTACAGCCTATGGCGGGTACCACCTCGCGCCGCACCAACGCGATGATTTGTTTCCTTTCTTGTTCGGGTATCATGGTTTCAAGCAATTACAAACAGAGTGAATAAGCGGGGATTTCAATCCTTAAAGCAAAGATAGCTGTTTTTATCGAATATCCGTCTTATCCGCCGTTTTCTTTGTGGCGGAGCTGCCCATGCGCTCCTTGACGATGCCGTAAATCATCTCGGCCGTGCCT
This sequence comes from Prevotellaceae bacterium, assembly GCA_021204715.1. Classification (GTDB taxonomy): domain Bacteria; phylum Bacteroidota; class Bacteroidia; order Bacteroidales; family Bacteroidaceae; genus Bacteroides. The sequence goes on along the minus strand of JAJPYW010000274.1, from coordinate 6,012 downwards.
TCCGCGCCAAGCAAGGAACTGTTCACCATCAGGTCGTAATGATGACGGTCGCCCCAGTGGTAGCCTGTGTAGTGCAGGCAGTGCTCGCCTCGCTCCCGGTCGTTGCGTTGCAGCAGCGCCTCGGCCTCGGGCTGTGTCAATTTATGCTCCATGGCGATGCGCCTGATGCGGAACTCCTTGTCGGCATACACGAAGATGTTGAACAGACGCGCCTCGCCGTCGAGGATGAAGTTGGCCAACCGTCCCACGATGATGCAGGGCTCGCGGCGGGCAATGTCGCGTATGATGCGCGTCTGCGTGCGGAAAAGCTTTGTCCTAACGGGGTCTTCGTTCATTATATAGGCGTTTATGGACTGCTCGCTCTCCTCCACGGTGCCCTCGCTGTCGCCCATTTCGTTGGCTGTGAGCGATACCAACTCCTTGTCGTAAAGCCGCACGCCAAGCTTGGCCGCCAAAATCTCGCCGATGCGGTGTCCGCCGCTGCCGAACTCCCTTGAGATGGTGATGACAAGCGGCCGCTCCCCGCCCGACGCTACTGCCGACTTGGACCAAGCGGCATCGCGCGGCTTCACAAGGTTCTTGGGGTTGAACGAAGAGACGTGTTTGCGTCCGAAGAAGTAATAATACACCATGGAGAGCACGCCGAAGCAGGCGATGACAAGGAACATCATGTCATAGTCCAACCACTTGATGAGCAAGCCCGCCAAGAAACCGCCCAAGGCAATGCCCAAGTCGAACGACACGAAAAAGGTGGAGTTGGCCGCGCCGCGCCGTTCGGGTTGCACGGCGTGCATGGCCATGGTCTGCAACGAAGGCTGCACGGCACCGAAGCTGTAGCCCAATAGGAGGGCCGACAGGATATAGGCGGGCGCATCGTGCAGGAAGACCAACAGCAAGATACCCGCGATAAGGGCCGCGTTGCCCGAATAGACCAACGCCGCCTCGCCGTATTTGTCGATGGCACGTCCCAAGACCACCCGGGTGAGCACCGTGGCCACGGCGATGCAGATGAAGTATATACCCCCGCCGGGCAGTTGGTGCGAAGCCGCATAGATGGCCACATACACCTCTACCACCGCGTATGCCATCATGTACAAGAAGAGCGTCACCGAAGCCGGCACAGAGAGCTTTTCAAAGAGTCCGCTCCACTTCAACGGCTCGGTAGAGAGCTTGTAGTCGCGCTTCTTTACACTGATGCCCAAGAACAAGGCAACAAGTGCCGCCAGTGCAGCCACGGCAAACAACGGCCTAAACCCCCACGCATTCATCACCCACAAGCCCAAGGCCGGCGCCACGGCGGTGGAGAGGGCGGTGGAGAGCCCGAACATGCCCAAGCCCTCACCCATGCGGCTGTGCGGCACAATGTCGGTTACCCATGTAGAGGAACCGTTGCTCGCGGCCGCATGGAAAGCGCCGTGTATGGTACGCAGCACCACCGCGAAGGCAATGCCCGCCGCCACGAAATACCCCATGGGCAGCAAGGCCATGCCTATTAACCCCACTACTAATATGGTACACCGCCCGCGCGTGTCTACTAACCATCCCACAAAAGGACGCGACACGATGGAAGCGAGGCTGAAGAGCGCCGTGGCCACGCCTATAGCCACCGCATCGCCCCCCAGATAGGTGACAAAGAAGGGGAACGTAGGCAACAAGGCATGGAAATTAACGAAGATAAAGAAGTTGACAAGGCAAATTTTCAAGAAAGCGCCTGTCCAAAGCTTGGGTTGGGTAGTGGTCTTGTTCATACTTACAATGCTTTTAATCTATGTTATTGTAAATGGAACCTATAAAAAAGGTGTCCAATCACAGAAATCAATTAGACTTACGTGACCGGACACTACATATTGCTTCTCATTACGGCTGCAAAGGTACGAAAAAACGGTAAAACTTGTAGCCCCTCGCCGCCTGAAAAAGTTTTAAAGCCTTGTAGTACGCCCTATCAGGTAGAAGTCAAGCAGCGTCATGGCGGCCATGGCCTCCACAACGGGAACGGCGCGGGGCAGCACGCACGGGTCGTGGCGGCCCCGTGCCTTCAAGGTGGTTTCCATGCCGTCCATGTCGATGGTCCGCTGCTCCTTCAACAAGGTGGCCACCGGCTTGAAGGCTACCCGGAAGTAGATGTCTTGCCCGTTGCTGATGCCCCCTTGTATGCCGCCGGAGTGGTTGGTACGGGTAGAGATGCGCCCGTTTTCTGCATAGAACAAGTCGTTCTGCTCGGAACCTTTCTGCCGCACGCCCCCGAATCCTTCGCCATATTCAAACCCTTTGGCGGCGTTGATGCTTAGCATGGCCGCGCCGAGCGCGGCATGGAGCTTCCCGAATACAGGTTCTCCCAATCCCACGGGGCAACCCTTCACCACGCAGGTGATGACGCCGCCTATGGTATCGCCTTCGGCTTTCACCCGGGCGATGAGCTCCTCCATCTGACGGGCTTTCACCGCGTCGGGGCAGCGCACCACATTCCCTTCGGCCAAGGAGAGGTCGTAGGCCGTATAGGGCTTGTCCAAACTGACAGACCCCACTTGCGAGGTATAGGCCGTGACCGTTATACCCGCTTGCCGCAGGGCCAATTTGGCCAGCGCGCCCGCCACTACACGGGCTATGGTCTCGCGCGCCGAGGAGCGGCCGCCGCCCCGGTGGTCGCGGATGCCGTATTTCATCCGGTAGGTATAGTCGGCGTGCGAGGGACGGTACACATTTTTCATGTTGTCGTAGTCGGACGGGTGCTGGTTCTCGTTCCACACGATGAAGCCTATGGGGCACCCGGTGGTCTTCCCCTCGAAGATGCCCGAGAGGAACTCCACCCGGTCGCTCTCCTTGCGGCCGGTGGTGAGGTGCGACTGTCCCGGCCGGCGGCGGTCGAGTTCCGCCTGTATGAACGCCATGTCTACAGTCACTCCCGCGGGGAAGCCGTCCACCACCCCGCCAATTCCCTTGCCATGTGACTCGCCGAAGCTTGTCAGGCGCACTATATTGCCATAAGAGTTGAACATAAGCCCATGTTTTAATTTGTCGTTACACTATTTATACAGTATCATGGCCGACTGTGCCGGCACGAAAATCTCCGTTCCATAGAGCGTCCCCATACCGTTCTCCTGCACCAAGCCATCCTTGCACACCACCGTGTACTTGCCTTCGGGCACGGTGAGGCGGTAAGGAGCCGGGCGGGCGTTCAACGCCACGATGATCTCCTCCCAATCGTCGCCGCCGGCATGCGCTTTCAGCCGGTAAGCGATGACGTTGCTCTCCGTGACGGGCAGGAACTCCAAGTGCGCGCGCACCGCCCCGGCATCGCCAATATGGAAGGCGGGATGGTGCCCCCGCAAGGCAATCAGTCCTTGGTAATAGGCAAAAAGATCGCCATGCGAGCTCTTGCGCGTCCAGTCTATGGCATTCACGCCGTCGGGGCTGTTGTAGCTGTTGCGCACCCCCTTCTTGTCGCGCAGCACCTCCTCGCCGGCGTAGATGAAAGGAATCCCTTGCGAAGTGAGCACGGCGGTCTGTGCCAACTTATCCAACTTGACGAGCGTCTCCGTGCCGATGCCGGGCATCGTGGCGTTCAAGCGGTCCACCAAGCACAGGTCGTCGTGGCAAGAGACGTAGTTTATCAGCTGCACAGGCTCGTCGGCCCAAGGCGCGTGGCTCAAGTTCACCGAGTCGTTGTCCACCTGCGGATGGGCCACACCCCCTACAATGCCGAACTTCACACTCTCTTCGGCACCGGGAATACCGGCCAAGAAAGCCCCTTGACTGTCGTCGTTGAAGGGGCCGCGCAGGCCGTCGCGCAGCTCGTCACTGAAGGCGGCGATACCCGGCATCAAGCGCATGTTCTCCTTCACGGCGCGTGCTTCAAGGGGCAACTGCGGGTCGCTCACCGACCATCCTTCGCCATAGATGAAGATAGTGGGATCGATGGCCGAGGCCGCCCGCCTTATCTCGTTCATGGTCTCGATGTCGTGTATGCCCATCAAGTCGAAGCGGAAGCCGTCGACGTGGTACTCGTTTATCCACCAGCACACCGATTCCACCATGAACTTGCGCATCATGGGACGCTCGCTGGCCGTCTCGTTGCCGCAAGCCGAAGCGTCGGCATAGCTCCCGTCGGGGTTCCGGCGGTAGAAATAGCCGGGCACGGTGCGCTCGAAGTTGCTCTCGGCCGCGTTGTAGGTATGGTTGTAGACCACGTCCATCACCACCCGGATGCCCGCTTTGTGCAAAGCCTGCACCATCTGCTTGAACTCGCGTATGCGCGTTTCGGGCAGGTAAGGGTTGGTGGCGTAAGAGCCGTCGGGCACGTTGTAGTTTTGCGGGTCATATCCCCAGTTGTAGTTGTTCTCGTCCAAGCGTGTCTCGTCTACCGACGCATAGTCATAAGAGGGCAGCAGGTGCACGTGCGTCACGCCAAGCTCCTTCAAGTGGTCGATGCCCGTGGACAGTCCGTCGGGATTCACCGTCCCCGTCTCGGTCAGCGCCAAGAACTTGCCCCGGTGCTCGATGCCCGAGGAAGCGTCGATGGAGAAATCACGGTGGTGCAATTCGTAAAGGATGATGTCGGCCGGGGAAGCCAACGGCGGGCGCCTGTCTTCCGCCCATCCTTCGGGATTGGTAGCGGCCATGTCGATGATGGCGGCGCGCTTCCCGTTCACCCCCACCGCCTTGGCGTTGATGCCCGGCGTGTCGCCCAACCACTTCCCGTCTATCTTCACGTTGAAAGTGTAGAACTTGCCTATGAGGTTCTCGTCCACGCCGACCGTCCAAGTACCCTCCTCGCCCGGCTTCATGGGCACCGTCTTGTAGGCATGGCCCCCATTGCCCGCTTCATAGAGCATGAGCCGCACCTCGTCGGCCACGGGCGACCAAAGCGTGAACTTCGTCGCGGCCGGCGTGTACTCCATTTCCACGAGCGGACCTTGGCGCACGGGGTAGAGTTCGTAAGAGGCATACTCCTTTTTGGAAGGCGTGCAACTGGCCACGGTAGTAGCGGCTACACCTACAAGCAGGTAATCGTTCAGTTTCATGGCTGTGTCTTTACCGGGTTGACGGGTGTGTTGACCTTTTCGGGATGTTTGGCTATGAAATCTTTCCATCCGTGGTATCCTTTCTCGTGGGCGGGCGCGCCCATCTGCAAGTAGTGGCAGTAGGCGGCGGCCAGCGCGTCGGTGGCGTCCATGAAGGTGGGCATGTCGTCGTCGGCGATGTGCAATATGCGGCGCAACATGTCGGCCACCTGCTGCTTCGAGGCCTGCCCGTTGCCGGTAATGGCCATCTTTATTTTCAAGGGCGCATACTCGGTAATGGGGATGTCGCGGCTCAAAGCGGCGGCCATCGCTACCCCTTGCGCGCGCCCCAACTTGAGCATGGACTGCACGTTCTTGCCGAAGAAGGGGGCTTCGATGGCCAGCTCGTCGGGCAGGTAGTTCTCGATGATGCCCGTGAGCCGCTCTTGGATGCGCCGCAGCTTCAGGTAAGGGTCGCCCACCTTGCGCAAGTCGATGATGCCCATCGCCACCAACCCGGCATTCACTCCCACTACGCGCAGCAAGCCATACCCCATGATAGCCGTACCGGGGTCAACGCCCAAAATAAGTTTCTCTTTCACCGGTTGTAACACGCCGACACCTCCTTTCTTGCAGGAAAACCCGCCCATTTGCCTGTAATGAAGTCCATCATTCCGCCTTCCGACAAGAGTTTCTGAAAAATCTTCGCAAAAATAGCAATTATTTCAGAATAATGCGCTATATTTGCAGCATCAAAAAGCGGCGCTATCGCGTAAATTGACTTTCGGGGCGTTAGCTCATCTGGCTAGAGCGCGACACTGGCAGTGTCGAGGTGATGAGTTCGAGTCTCATACGCTCCACTTGATACCTTTTCAATCAGAGGATTATAAAATTACGCACCCGATTTACGTACTGAAAGTATGCAATTCGGGTGTTTTTTTGGCTCTTTGTAGAATTCTTCCTGACTTCGTCAATGCGTCACCCTTAGAGTTCTCTTATAGTTCTTCTTCAA
>JAJPYW010000279.1 GCA_021204715.1 Prevotellaceae bacterium | reverse complement strand
CTGTTGGTACTCGACGAGCCCCTGCACGGATTGGATACGTTCAACCGCCGCCGTGTCAAGGCGGTCATCGAGGCTTTCTGCCGGCGAAAAGACAAGACGCTCATCATGGTGACGCACTACGAGGAGGAGCTGCCCTGCACCATTACCCATCGCCTGACGTTGAAGAAACATGGCTGACGTGCGGGGCGGCCAAGACGTTGCTTCCCACCTGCCTTGCATTATCCCCTTCCCCTGCCTTTTACCATGAAAAAGCGGCGGTGCAGTCTCTTTTTTTCTTTTTTATTGTAATTCATGGACATAAAAAGCGCGCATTGGGATAAAAGTGTTACATTTGTGCACCAATACAGTATTAAGTAATCCGGGGCGATGAAAGAAAGAATAGTCGGTTTTTTCAAGACTTATCTGCTGCTTGTTTGTGTCTTTGTGGTGCAGAAGCCGCTATTCATGCTCTATTACCACCATGCGCTCTATGCCGGTGTGCCGGGAACGGAATGGCTGCGTGTCATCTGGCACGGGCTGCCGCTTGATTGTTCCTTGGCCGGCTACTTGACCGTGCTGCCGGCCCTTTTCCTGATACTTTCGGCTTGGACGCTCTCGCCGCTGCTGCGCCGTGTGTGGTGCGGCTATTTCCTCGTTGTATCCATCGTGTTGTCGCTCGTCTTCACGGTCGATGTGGTGCTTTACGGTTACTGGGGATTCCGCTTGGACGCCACGCCGCTCTTCTATCTCTTCACCTCGCCCAAGGACACGTTGGCCAGCGCGTCGGGCTGGATGTTCGTGGCAGGCGTGGGCTTCATCGCGCTCTATGCCGCTCTGCTCTACGGCATCTTTTACGCCTTCTTGTTGCGCAAGGACCGCTTCCGCCGCCGAAAGCTGCCCTACGACAGCCTGCCCGTGTCGTTGGTGCTGTTGGTGTTGACGGGGTTGCTCTTCATCCCCATCCGGGGCGGTTTCACCACCTCCACGATGAATACGGGCAAGGTGTATTACAGCGAAAACCAGCGCCTGAACCACGCCGCCATCAACCCCCTTTTCAGCCTCATGGAGAGCCTCTCCAAGCAGAAAGATTTCAGCAAGCAATACCGTTTCATGGCGCCCGACGTGGCCGGGCGTCTCTTCTTGAAACAGCTCGATCCCGCCGTGAAAGCCTTTCGTGCCGCCGCCTCGAAAGGCGTGGAAGCGCCGGCTGTCACGGCACCCCGGGACACGCTTTTCAACCGCGAGCGCCCCGACATAGTGCTTGTCATCATGGAGAGTTTCTCCTCCAAGCTGATGGAGACCTTCGGCGGCGTGACGGGCGTCGCGCCCTCATTGGACAGCTTGGCGCGCGAAAGCGTGCTCTTCACCAACTTCTATGCCAACAGCTTCCGCACCGACCGCGGCATGGTGGCCATACTGAGCGGCTACCCGGCGCAACCCACCATGAGCATCATGAAGTTCCCCCAAAAGTCGCGTTCGCTCCCCTCGTTGGCCGGCAGCTTGAAACGGGCGGGCTATGCCACGAAGTACTATTATGGCGGCGACGCCGACTTCACCAACATGCGCTCCTACGTGCTGTCCTCGGGGTTCGACGCCTTGGTGTGCGACCGCGATTTTCCCATTGCCGACCGCTTGAGCAAGTGGGGCGTGCACGACCACCTCGTGTTCCGCCGCCTGCTTGACGACATGGCGCAAGACACCCTCTCGGCTGACACGCCCCGTTTCCGTGTACTGCAGACATCCAGCAGCCACGAACCGTTCAAGGTGCCTTACCACCGTTTGGACGACGAGCGGCTGAACGCCTTCGCTTACACCGACAGTTGTGTGGGCGACTTCATCCGCCGGCTCAGGAAGCTCCCCGAGTGGGAGAAGACGGTCGTCGTGTTGGTGCCCGACCACTTGGGCGCCTATCCCGAGACCATCGACAACTTCGAGTTCGGCCGTTACCAGATACCTTTGTTGCTCACGGGCGGCGCCGTGAAGCAGCCCCGCCGGATAGATGTGTATGGCTCGCAGCAAGACTTGGCGGCCACTTTGCTGGCACAGCTCTCGCTGCCCCACGGGGAGTTCACCTTCAGCAAGGACATGCTCAACCCGGCGGCTCCCCACTTCGCCTTCTTCACCGTGCCCGACGCTTTCGGCGTGGTCGAGGCAGGCAACCGGGTGATTTATGACAACAAGAGCGGCGCGGTGGTGCAGCGTTCGGGCAAGGAGACCGAACAGGTGTTGGCCGCGGGGCAGGCCTATCTGCAAAAGCTCTATGACGACATCGCGGCCCGGTGAGTACCTATATATAATAAGGTGTACATGCGACTGTCCGGCCGGCGAAGAGAAGAGGAAAGGGTGAGTACCTATATATATAATAAGGTGTAAATGGAACAGGTGAGCAGATGATGCCGTTGGATATATTGTCGGGCTTGGAACAAATGGATGTCGACTTGCTGTTGGCCATGAACCGGTGGCACACGGTGTGGGCCGACGAGTTCATGCGCCTATTCAGCGAGAAGTGGGTGTGGGTACCTTTGTATATGTCGCTTGTCTACGTGGTCGCCCGCAACCTGCGTTGGAAAGCCGCCGCGCTTTGCGTCGCCGCCCTTGCGCTCACCATTATCTTGACCGACCAGACGTGTGCCACCTTCATCCGTCCGTGGGTATGCCGGCTGCGCCCCACCAACTTGCAGAACCCGCTGTCGCAGCTGATTGTCATGGTGGACGGTAACCGCGGGGGCATTTACAGTTTCCCCTCCTGCCATGCCGCCAACACGTGGGCATTGGCCGTCTTCTTCATTTTCCTTTTCCGCAACGCCCCGCTCTCATGGTTCATGGCGTGCTGGGCACTTGTCACTTGCTACTCCCGTTCCTACATGGGATTGCACTACCCCGGCGACCTGCTGGCAGGCGGCTTGGTGGGCACCGCCATCGCTTTCCTGTGCTACCGTCTTTTCGTCCGGTTGGCATCGGCAAGCGTAATCAGTACGGAAGGAAGAATAGCGTTATCTCCCCGCAAAGAAGCCAAACAACTCTTCCTGCCAGTAGCCGTAGGCCTTCTGACCATTCTTTCTATTTTGATTTATTCCTTGGTGCGTCCCGTATAGCCAATCACTTCCTGAACGGCGGCTTCACCACCACCGCCTTGAGCTTGCGTCCCCGCATGTCGATGGCAATTTCCGTGCCGGGCTTGGCGTAGGCCGTTTGCACGTATCCCATGCCGATGCCTATCTTCCGTAGGGGCGACATCGTGCCCGACGTGACGTGGCCTATGGCACCGCCTTCAGCTGAAAGCAACGTGTAGCCGTGACGGGGTATGCCGCGGTCCACCATCTCGAAGGCCACGAGCTTGCGGCTTACCCCTTCAGCCTTCTGCCGCTCCAACGCCGCCCGGTTGGTGAACGGCTTGCCTTCCACGAACTTGGTTATCCAGCCAAGTCCCGCCTCGATGGGCGAGGTGGTGTCGTCCAAATCGTTTCCATAGAGGCAGAAGCCCATCTCCAAGCGCAGCGTGTCGCGCGCGCCCAAGCCGATGGGCTTGATGCCGAACTCCTCGCCGGCACGGAACACGGCGTCCCATATCCGCATGGCCGCTTCCGGATAGAAATAGAGCTCGAAACCGCCCGCGCCCGTATAGCCCGTGTTGGAGATGATAACATCAGGCTCGCCCGCAAACGCGCCGTGGGTGAAGTGGTAGTAAGGAATGGCGGAAAGGTCAATCTCCGTGAGCTTCTGCAAAGTAGCCATGGCCTTGGGGCCTTGCACGGCAAGCTGGGCCATGCGAGAGGAAGCGTTCTCCAACTCGGCCCCTTCGCTGTTGTGGGCCACGCACCAGTTCCAGTCTTTCTCTATGTTCGAGGCGTTCACCACGAGCAGGTATTTCTCGGGTTCATAGTGGTACACCAAGAGGTCGTCCACGATGCCCCCTTGCTCGTTGGGCAGGCAACTGTATTGGGCCTTTCCCGGCACGAGGGCGGCCACGTTGTTGGAAGTTACTTGTTGCAGGAAAGGCAGCGCGTGCGGGCCTTTCACCCAAAACTCGCCCATGTGCGACACGTCAAACACGCCCACGCCATGGCAGACGGTGAGGTGTTCGTCGATGATGCCCGAATACTCAATGGGCATGTTATAACCCGCGAACTCGTGCATCTTGGCACCCAATGCGATGTGCTTCTCGGTAAACGGTGTAGTCTTCATATCTTTTCTTGTCTTGTCTTTTGTCGGTTAATCTGTTATTTTATTCCATCCTTTTCTTTTGTCGGCCTGCCGGTATTGTCATTCCATCTGCAGGCGCGTTCCCGCCGCCACGGTCATTCCACCGGGCGCGCCGCCACCAACCGGGCGATGTGCGTGATGACCTCCATGGCTTTCTCCATGCTGCGTATGGGCACGAACTCATAACGTCCGTGGAAGTTGATTCCCCCTGCGAAAAGGTTGGGGCAGGGCAGTCCCATGAACGACAGCTGCGCCCCGTCGGTGCCGCCCCGTATGGCCCGTATGCGCGGCTCCAAGCCCGCCGCTTTGATGGCTTCCACGGCGATGTCCACCACGTGCATCACCGGCTCTATCCGCTCGCGCATGTTGTAGTATTGGTCGCGCAGCTCCACCGAGGCGACCTCCTCGCCCGTTTCCTTGTTTATCCGCTCCACCAATTGCGCCATATATTGCTTGCGCCCTTCGAAGCGCGCGCGGTCGTGGTCGCGGATGATATAAGAAAGCGTGGCTTGCTCCACATCGCCGCTCATGCCCGTCAGGTGGTAGAAGCCTTCATACCCTTCGGTCTCTTCGGGCGTCTCCCCGGCCGGCAGCAGCGTGGCGAAGCGGGCGGCCACCCGCATGGCGTTCACCATCTTGTGCTTGGCATAGCCCGGATGCACGTTGCGTCCCTTGAAGCGCACCTTGGCCGAAGCCGCGTTGAAGTTCTCGAACTCCAACTCACCCACTTCACCGCCGTCCATGGTGTAGGCCCAGTCACACCCGAACAGCTT
>JAJPYW010000137.1 GCA_021204715.1 Prevotellaceae bacterium | reverse complement strand
TGGGCTTCCTTGCCGACAAGATGTGCATGAGCCACTCCACGCTCTACCGCAAGATAAAAGGCTTGACCGAGGTCTCGGTCAACGAGTTCATCCGCAAGACCAAGATGCGCAAGGGCGCCGGGCTGCTGCGCGAAGGCCGCCACAGCGTCACCGAGATAGCCTACATGACCGGCTTCAACAGCGTCACCTACTTCCGCCAGTGCTTCAAAGAAGAGTATGGCATGACGCCTTCGGAATACGTAAAGAAAAGGGAGTAGCAAGGGCTTGCGCCCGCGGCACGCAAGGGGATACCGGCAGACCACGCAAGCGGACAATAGCAGACCATGCAACCACACGATAGCAGCGTAAACAAGCACACGATAGCAGACATGGTACCAACTCCAAAAAGTAGGTGCTTGCTACACCAAGGAGTTGCAGATTGCTACACCAAGGAGTTATGGACAACGACTCCAAGGAGTTGTAAGCAGGTATATCAGTGAAGCGGAAACAAGTAGTTTAGCGATGCGGAAATAAGCACGGTAGCAAAGCAAAAACAAAAGATATAAGTAACTGTAAGCCATCATTCACCCAAGCCGAAAACGTAGAGAAGCCGGAACGCGCGAGCGTTCCGGCTTCTCTACGTTTCCAGTCACTCACGTCAGTGCCGTCGGCCCGTGAGCAAGTGCCGGTTTAATCACTTTAACTAATGCTATTACTCAGAAAAATGTATGTATGAATCTTCTTTATCTTAGTCCTGCGACAAATCCACCGCATAGTTGGCGCGCTTGCCCGACGGGAAGATGCCGGTAATGAAAAGCACTTGTTCGGGCGTCTTGGTGGCCTCTTTCATGACCTTCTCCAAGTCATCGGCGGTGGTCATCTGCACCCCGTTTGCCTTCAAGATGATGAAGCCCTTACGGATGCCCGCCTCGGCCATCTTGCCCTCGGTCACTCCCGTCACCTCGAGGCCGTAACTCAAGCCAAGCTGTTTCTTCACATCATTGGAGACGGGCTTGAAAGCTGCCCCAAGCAGGTCCATGCCGGCGTCTTTCATCACCTTGGTGGTGCCTTGCTCGTTCTTCAAGGTAATCTCCACTGTCTTCTCCTTCTTGGCGCGGACGATGGTGAGCTTCACCTTATCGCCCGGGCGGTGCTTGGCCAGTTCCTCTTGCAGGTCGGCGAACTTGTGCAGCTTCTTGCCGTCTATGGACGTGATTACATCGTCCTCCTTCAAGATGCCGGCGGCCGATCCGCCCTCTACCACCTCGGCCACGTAGATACCTTCGGAGACGCCCAGTTCTTCGGCCTTCTGCTTGATTTGCTCGGCCACGCGCTCGTCAGTCTGTAGTGTGGTGCTCAGGTCGTTGCCGCGGATGCCGAGCAACGCGCGCTGCACGGCGCCATACTGCTTCAAGTCGGCCACCACCTTGGTCATGATGCTGGTGGGGATGGCAAATCCGTAGCCCGAGTAGGTGCCGGTGGGGGAATAGAGCATGGCGTTGATGCCCACAAGCTCGCCCTTGGCGTTCACCAGCGCGCCGCCGCTGTTGCCTTGGTTGATGGCCGCGTCTGTCTGGATGAACGACTGGATGTCGGCCGCCTGCCCGTTGGAGGCCTGCCCGCCCAAGGAGCGTGCCTTGGCGCTGACAATGCCGGCCGTGACGGTGGAGTTCAGGTTGAAAGGATTGCCCACCGCGAGCACCCACTCGCCCACTTTCAAGGCATCGGAATCGCCTATGGAGAGCGTGGGGAAGTCGTCGCCGTTTATCTTCAAAAGGGCAAGGTCGGTGGAGGGGTCGGTGCCCACCACGCGTCCCTTGAACTCACGCTCGTCGTTGAGCTTCACTTGTATCTCGTCGGCGCCCTCCACCACGTGGTTGTTGGTGACGATGTACCCGTCCTTGGAGATGATAACCCCCGAGCCGAAGCCCACACGCGGCTGTGTCTGCACCTGTCGTTGCTGCCCGCGGCCGTCGCCGAAGAAGAAGTCGAAGAAGTCGGGCATGGACTGCACCGTCTGCGTCTTGCCCAATTGTGTGGAGCGGATGTGCACCACGGCATGTACGGATATTTCGGCCGCTTGCGTCAGGTCGACGGGCTGGAGACTCTCCGCACTCAAGCCTGCGAGCTGCAGGTTGGCAGGGTTCTGCTGGAAGAGGTCGCTGAACGCGGCAGGCTGTGCCTTCTTCAATAGTTTATACGTGGTAACGCCTGCTACGGCTGAACTGAGGAGCACTACCACGACGATACCAAGGATGCTTTTTGCTGTCTGTTTCATACTATAGGTTGCTTTTGATTGTTAATATCAGGTGTTTGTTTAACATTCGGACGTTAAAATAACGACAAAAAACAGTCCCTTATACCCACCGGCACCCTTTTTTCTTCTCTTTTAACAGAGGCTATTTGGGGCTTAACAGCGCTTAACGACACAGGCTGACAAATTAGCATTTCTGAGGGAGGGAGAAGTGTTAAATGTCAGCAGGGTGACATGTAGGCATCTTTTACCGGGGAAAAGGGGGTGGCGCAAGGGGGAGTAAGGAGAAAGAAGGAGAATATGTAAGGAGAAAGAGGGAGGGGGTGTAGGGAGAAAAAGGGTGTTGCTTCTTGATGCAACAAGTCTTTACCTTTCTATCCCTTCGGCGTTTACTTTTAGAAGTTAGGGGGTGATACCTATATGTGAGGCAGCTTATTGCTTAAAAAGGCAATCGAGATGTACTTATATATAAGGTATAAGAAGAATACCGACCTTCTCTTATAGACAAACCGAGCGAGGCGGGCAAAAAAACCGGACGGGAAAGGGAGAGAGCTTATTGTTCTTCTTCTTCCGAATCGAGGAAGGAGGCGGGCAGCGGAAACGTGCGGAAAAAGGAGATGCATACTCATTCTTCTTCTTCCGACTCAAGCAGCGAGGCGGGAAGCGGACTTTGGTAATAGGGGTTGGTGGCCGTGGTGTTCAGCCCATCTTCCTTGTCGATATAGGGCAGGAAGCGGGTAGCGAAGAGCAGGCGGCCGAAGTTGAAGGCATCGAAGAGCGCGTCTTGGGCATCGAGGCTGCCGACGTGCACGTCGCCTTGGGAGTGGATGAAGCGCTTTCCGCCTATGTACATGCCCACGTGGACAACGCGCCGGGGCGTGTCGCCTTGGGCCTTAGTGCCGAAGAAGAGCAGGTCGCCCGGCTGGAGGTTGCTGCAATCGGAGGCAATGTCTATGGGCTCGCCCTTCAAGGCTTGCCGGGAGGCGTCGCGCGGGATGATGATGTCGTGCATGTAGAGCACCGTGCGGATGAAGCCGCTGCAGTCCATGCCTTTAGGTGACGTTCCTGCCCAGATGTAGGGCACGCCCGTGAAGGTGAATGCGGTGCGGATGATGGACAAGGCGTCTTGCGTGAGCCTCTGCCGCCAACGCGCTTCGGGCAGGGCGAGCGCCTTCGGGAGGTAGCCCGCGCGCCCGTCGGGATAGGCCACGCGGTAATAGCCGCGGACGGTGCCTTCCCACTTCAAGCGGTCGCTGGCCACGACGTCGGACAGAGGCTGGGACCGGGCGTCAGCACGTGCGTAGACGGTGCCTGCATGGGCCGTTACCACCACCTTGGGGGCGGCGTTCCATGCTTCCAACGCTTCCCGAGCGACGGGACATACGGCCGCAGGGTGCACCCATGCGGTGTAGTCGTCGGGCAGCCGGACAAGGTACCAGTTCTGCCGGTCCAATATCTTCACGGGCATGCCAAGCAGGGCTTGGGTGACAGGCTCGGAAGAGAAGTCGGGGGCGACGCACAAGGTGGCCACCGAGAGGTTGACTATGCCGAAGGTGGGAGTGGCGGCGGTGTCGGCAGGGGCGGTGCTCACAGATAAAGCGGAAACGGGGATGCCTGAGGCGGCTGCAACGGGGCTTTCAAGCACAGTGTCCGTACTGTCAGCTGTTATCGGCAGGGTGTCTTTGGCAGGGGCGGCGTTGATGTCCGCAGTGGCGAAGCAGAAACATACGCCCAGCAGGAGCAGCGGCTGCAAGGAAGGAATCGGTAAAGTTTTAAAGAGCAAAAGCAGCTGATTCAAGCAAGGAACCGGCAGCGGCTTTAAACGAGGAAGCAGCGGCTGCAAGCAAGGAACCGGCAGCGGCTTCAAACGGAAAAACAACTGCGTTCCAAGACGGGACTTGGTAGCGGATACGGATGCCGCCGGGCGGCATGTACCTTTATATATAAGGTGTACTCTTTTTCGCATGGCTTTCTTCGGGTGGTTTGTGCGCGGCCGCTTGGTCATTGACGGGCCGGCCGGCGGTTACAAGGAAGCAAAGCTACGCATTTATTCTGTAACGGCCATAGGCTTCGGGGAAGAAAAAGCAGTCGCGCCGGAAGGTATCTGCCCGAAAATGCGTAACTTTGCCGGCATAAAGCAGTTGGCCGGCCTGTCGCTTGCGGCCGCTTGGCCGCAAGAGGAAAGTCCGGGCAACACAGAGCGTCCCACTTCCTAACAGAAAGCTGTCCGCGAGGGTAGAGCCACGCAGAAGAAAACAACCGCCGCCCCCGCCCCGTGCGGGGAGGTAAGGGTGAGAAGGTGGGGTAAGAGCCCACCAGCCTTGCGGCGACGCAAGGGCTGTGCGTCTTGGGAGTTGCAAGGTCATGTAAACCGGCGCCACGAGAGTTGCTCGCTCCATGCCGGAGGGTAGACCGCTAAAGCCTTCATGGTGACATGAGGCGCAGATAAATGACAGGCACCTTTGTGCAGAGGCCTGCCGCGCGAGCGGAAGCGTCCCGGCAAAGGTACAGAACCCGGCTTACAGGCCGACTGCTTTTCTTTTTCTTACTCTGTACAAGTGTTGTCCTTGGAATGTAAAGGACTTCAGCGAGGAGAATATAGGGGAGTGTCGGCAAGAGGCTCCTTTATTCTGCTGAATGAAACTCTTTTATCCTGCTGAATGAAGATCCTTTATCCTGCTGAATGAAGATCCTTTATCGGCTCACCCGATAATTATGTGTGGGGGTGGGGGGTAAGGTTTCAAAGGCAGATAATTCGTAGAATATAATTCAACTTCATGTC
>JAJPYW010000270.1 GCA_021204715.1 Prevotellaceae bacterium | reverse complement strand
GTCCTTGGCATAGCGCAATATATTCAACTGCACATAGAAAAGCTCCTCGAACTTCAAGCGGAACCGCGCCTTTTTCAGCAAATCGGTGTTGGAGGGAAAATGCACTTGACACAAAGCCTCCGTAAGCGGCATCAACCGGTGTGTGGAAAGAATCTGCGGCGTGAGCGTCTCGGGCAAAGGGACAGCGAGCTGCCGCACAACGGCGGCTGTGAGCTTCTCCACGGCGTGTGAGTTCAAGAAGGCGCGCTTCATCTTCTCCGTGGTGTTGTAGAAAGGCTGCAGGCCGCGGCCCGTAAGTGTAATGTCCTGCACCGGGTCCACATCGGGATGGGCGATGTTTACCCGCCCGTTATAGACCGACGGCTTGCCGAAGACAATATATTTCTGCTGCAGCTTGTAGCGGCCCAGCACATACTTGATGCCCTGAAACCATATCAAGTCGATGAAGCCCGTGCCGTCCGTGAAATGGGCGATGAGCCGCCGCTGCCTCCCCTCGCCCGCCGTCTCGAAGCTCGCCATCTCCCCCTCCAACTGGATGTAAGGCATGGAGCCGTCCACCTCGTTAATGGCATAGACGCGGCTGCGGTCTACATATTTATAAGGGAAATAATAGAGCAGGTCGTGGAAAGAACGGATGCCGAGCTCCTTGTCGAGCAACGCCGCCCGCGCGGGTCCCACACCCGGCAAGAACTTGATGTCGCGCGTGGTCAAATCGAACATGGACTAAGTATGGCTTCGGCTATCTTCAAATCGAAAGGAGTGGTTATCTTGATGTTCTCCCGGTTGCCTTCCGTCAAGAAGACAGGCACGCCCATGGCCTCCACTACCGAAGCGTCGTCCGTGAAGCGGGGTTGGTATGGTTGACTGTAAGCCTCGAGCAACAACGCCGCGTCGAACACCTGCGGCGTCTGCACCAACTTATAAGCCGAGCGGTCCACAGTCAGGCTGCCGTCGGCAGTAACGCGGCGCAATGTCTCCACCACGTCCGTCACGGGAATCACCGCCCGCTTTTCGGCCGCCAAGCTGTAACAGCGCCCTATCACTTCGGGCGATACAAAGGGACGCACCCCGTCGTGCACCCCCACCAAGCCCGGCGCCTGCACCCACTGCAAGCCGTTCTTCACCGATTGGAAACGTGTTTCCCCACCGGTTACCACCCTGTGGGGTATGGTAAAACGATACTCCCCGCAGAGCAGCGCCCAATAGTCGAGCTGCGCTTCGGGAAGCACCAATATAATCTTTATTTCGGAAGTATAAGCGTGGAAAGCCTCCACGGTGCGCATCAATACCGGCTTTCCCCCGATAGGGAGAAATTGCTTGGGAAGCTCGCCACCCATGCGCACTCCCTTGCCGCCGGCCACAATCAAAGCATACCGCTCCATCGCTCCACAAGACCGCCGCCCAAGCGACAAGCGCGCCGGCGGGAGAGCCTACGCGCCTGTCAAAAGAGGCGGCACGCAAGTCATTCAACAATCATCGCCTCTTTCAATTCCTGCACCTTCTCCTTGCCAAGCAAGTATTCCACGATAGCCAATGCAAACGGCATGGCGGCACCCGGCCCCTTGCCGGTAATGATGTTGCCGTCGCGCTCCACCATGGCACCCGTGTATTCGGCACCCTCCAAGTACTGGTCGAAACCCGGATAGCAGGTAGCCTTCTTACCTTTGAGCAAGCCCAACTTGCCCAACATCATGGGCGCTGCGCAAATGGCGCCAATCAGCCGTTCCTTCTTCATGAAACGTTGCAGCAGGTTCTGCAGTTCCTTGCACTCGCACAAGGTGGTGGCACCGGGCAGCCCGCCCGGCAGCAAGAGCGTTCCCGCGTCGTAAAAGTCGCAGTTCACCACGTTCTTGTCGCACAACACCGATATGCCGTGCGCGCCTTTCACTATCTCGTCGGGCGTCACCGATATCATCATCACCTTCACGCCGGCCCTTCTCAATACATCCACGGCGGTAAAAGCCTCCATCTCTTCAAAGCCGTCCGCCAAAAAAATATAAGCAGTATCCATACACTGTTCTCCTTGTTTAATTTGCGCAAAGATACACATTAATTGCAGAAAAAGCCCTTTATCCGCCTGCAATATTCCGCTGTTTTTTCTACTTTTGCACATCATTTACCAAAACAACCCATTTTCTATATGCAGGAAAAGATCATCATTCTTGATTTCGGTTCCCAAACCACCCAGCTCATCGGCCGGCGCGTGCGCGAGCTGAATGTCTATTGCGAAATCGTTCCCTACAACAAGTTCCCCGAAGAAGACAGCGGCGTGCGCGGCGTCATCCTTTCAGGCAGTCCCTTTTCCGTGTACGATGAGAAGGCCTTCAAGATAGACTTAAGTCTGTTGCGCGGCAAGTATCCCGTACTCGGCATCTGCTACGGCGCGCAGTTCATGGCGTTCAGCGGCGGCGGACGTGTGGAGCCCGCCGGAAGCCGTGAATACGGACGCGCCCACTTAACCCATATAGACCAAGCGGACCCGCTCTTCCAAGGCATCAGCCAAGGCACACAAGTGTGGATGAGCCACGGCGACACCATCACCGAGGTACCCGCCACCTTCAAGCCCATAGCCTCCACCGACAAGGTGCGGATAGCCGCCTACCAAGTAGAAGGAGAGCGGCTGTGGGGCGTGCAGTTCCACCCCGAAGTGTACCACACCGAAGAGGGCACCGAGCTGCTGAAGAACTTCGTGGTGGACATTTGCGGCTGCAAGCAAGACTGGAACGCAGCCTCCTTCATCGAGACCACCGTAGCCTCGCTAAAAGAACGTTTGGGCAATGACAAGGTAGTGTTGGGATTGAGCGGCGGCGTGGACTCGTCGGTATGCGCCATGCTGCTGAACCGCGCCATAGGAAAGAACCTCACCTGCATCTTCGTAGACCACGGCATGCTGCGCAAGAACGAGTTCCATGAAGTGATGCACCACTACGAAAGCATGGGGCTGAACGTCATAGGCGTGGATGCCAGCGCGCGCTTCTTCGCCGACCTTGCCGGCGTCGTCGAGCCCGAGAAGAAACGCAAGATTATCGGCAAGAACTTCATCGACGTGTTCGATGAAGAAGCCGGCAAGATAAAAGATGTGAAATGGCTGGCCCAAGGCACCATCTACCCCGACTGCATCGAGTCGCTCTCCATTACCGGCACCACCATCAAGAGCCACCACAACGTGGGCGGACTGCCCGAGAAGATGAAGCTGAAACTCTGCGAGCCGCTGCGCCTGCTCTTCAAGGACGAAGTGCGCCGTGTGGGACGCGAGCTTGGCATGCCCGAGCACCTCATCACCCGTCATCCCTTCCCCGGACCGGGCTTGGCCGTGCGTATATTGGGCGACATCACGCCGCAGAAAGTAGCCGTATTGCAAGAAGCCGACGACATCTTCATCCAAGGCTTGCGCGGCTGGAAAGTCACCGAACCCGATGGCACCGAGACCGCCCTCTACCACAAAGTGTGGCAAGCCGGCGTCATCCTGCTGCCCGTACAGTCGGTGGGTGTCATGGGCGACGAGCGCACGTATGAGCGCGCCGTGGCCTTGCGCGCCGTCACCTCCACCGACGCCATGACCGCCGACTGGGCACACCTGCCTTACGAGTTCCTCGCCAAGGTATCCAACGACATCATCAACAAAGTGAAAGGCGTGAACCGCGTCTGCTACGACATCTCCTCCAAACCGCCTTCGACGATTGAGTGGGAGTAAAAGAGAAGCGCTTTTATGTTAGTTTAACTTAGGGGGGGGGACTTTTGTTTCTTACAGAAATCACTACCTTTGCCGGGTAAACGAATAATCCCCCATTTATAAAACGCGCTTTACTATACCTGTTCCTCTCTTGTGAAAGCCCCGCAACGTTTGCACAAAGCCTTTCCATACATGGCCGTGTGGCCGACAGCGGGGGCGAACCGCTTGCCGGTTGCCACGTATGGGTTGTATTGCAGCCCGACAGCCTCAAGAAGCAGTTCACCGTTTCCGACAACAACGGTGCTTTCACCTTGGAGAAGCTCGAGCAAGGAAACTACGGTATAGGCATCTCCGCCATCGGATTCAGCGACTATGCCGGCCGTCTCTTTTTGCAGACATCCATTGATATAGGCACCGTCACCTTGCAGGAATCCACAACCGCGTTGGATGAAGTGACCGTCACTGCCAGCATGGTAAAGCGGTTTGCCGACAAAAGGGAGTACAAGCTCACCCAAGACGAGAAGAACCGTTACGGCAGCGCGTTGGCCGCGTTGGAAAGCTTGCCCAAAGTACAAGTGATAGACCAAACCGTCACCGCCATCGACGGAAAGGCCGTGAAGATACTCATCAACGGCATACCCTCCACGCCCGTCGACCTGTCGGTCATACCGCCCGATGACATCGCCAAGATAGATTACTACACACAGCCACCCGTCCGGTATGCCAACATGGGGTTAGGTGCCGTCATCAACGTAATCACCAAAGCGAAGCAAACAGGCGGCTCGCTTGCCTTGAACACCCAGAACGCGCTCACCACCGGTTTCGGCAACAACGTGGTCGACTTCAACTACAACCACGGCCGTTCCCAAATAGGCGTGAAATACAATATCAACTACCGCGACTACCACAAGCGCGTGCTCGATGAACAGTTGGCCTACACCATCGGCGGCAAAGCCTACGACAAGCAGAAGAGCGGCGAGAACAGCCCCTACGCCTACGAGCAACATTTGGCCGAACTGCGCTTCAACCATACAAAGACCGACGATTACCTGCTGAGCGCGAAGCTGTCGCTCGGCGCGCTCAACCGCCGCCGCTCCTCCACCCAGCGCATATCCGCCACGACCGACGGCACAAGGATAGAACAATCGGGCCGTAGTTCCGATAAAGACAACTACCTCAGCCCCGTCATGGACCTCTACTTCAGCAAGCTCTTCCACGACAAGCATGAAATAGTGATGAATGTGGTGGGCACCTACTACAAATCGGGCTACGATTACGACTACACCGAAGCGCAAGACGATATAGCCACGTTCCAAACAGCCACCCACATCCACACCCATAAATACTCGCTCATCGGCGAGGCCG
>JAJPYW010000001.1 GCA_021204715.1 Prevotellaceae bacterium | reverse complement strand
CATGCGCTGTGGACCTTTATAAAAGCCCAGGTATCGGCGCAATTAGCGACACTCACGGACTTCGTGGTGACGGTCGCGCTGGCCAAGCTTGTGGGCATTTACTACCTTTATGCCACCTTCACCGGCTCGGTGGCGGGCGGCGCGCTGAACTGTGTGGTGAACTACGGATGGGTGTTCCACGCGGGGGGCAACTGCAAGAAGCGCTACGTGGCCATCAAGTATTTCATCGTATGGGGATGCAGCATCTTGCTGAACACGTGGGGCACGTACTTCCTGACTGAATGGCTGCGCAGCATGAAGTGGGTGAACGGTTTGTTGGGCTATTACGTGAACGACGTGTTCATCCTTGCCAAGATTATCGTGGCCGTGTTGGTGGCCTTCTTCTGGAACTACCATCTGCAGCGGCTCTTCGTGTACCGCAACCACGAGATATGGAAGTTCGTCAAGCACTGCTTCAGGTGCTGACTTTTTAGGAAAGGACTTTCCGCCAAGGGTTTCCACACTGAAAGGACGGTACCAAAGGTTCATACAAAAAAAGAGACATGAATTACAGAGACTGGTTACAACAGTTTATATATAAGGTGATAAACCCTGCCGTGCGGGGCATGATACGCATGGGCGTCACCCCGAACTTCATCACCACCACGGGGTTGGTGCTGAACATCGTGGCCGCTGCCGTGTTCATCTATGCCGGCCTGAAGCGGCCGGGCGAGCTCGCCTTCGTGGGTTGGGCAGGCGGCATCGTGCTCTTTGCCGGCCTGTTCGACATGATGGACGGACGGGTGGCACGCTTGGGCGGCATGACCTCCACCTTCGGTGCGCTCTACGACTCCGTGTTGGACCGCTACAGCGAGCTGTTCACCCTTTTCGGCATCTTCTATTACCTGATACTGCAAGGCTATACAGCCGGTTCCATCATCACCTTCGTGGCGTTGATAGGCTCGATTATGGTGAGCTACATAAGGGCGCGTGCCGAAGGGTTGGGATTGGACTGCAAGGTGGGGCTGATGCAACGTCCCGAGCGGGTGGTCTTGACGGCCTTGGGCGCCATCTTCTGCGGCGTGCTGCGTCACTGCACCCTGTTCGACCCCATGCTGATACTGATTGTACCGCTCACCCTCATCGCCCTGCTTGCCAACGGGACGGCCTTCTACCGCATTGCCCATTGCCGTAAACAGTTAAAAGAGAAACGATGAAGCGCGGCACTTGTCTACCCTCCAAGAAAGAGACCATTTGGGTTGTAACCTTATTGGTGCTGTACCTTTTGCTTACGGGGTTGTTCATTGGCCTGCGCAGCGACCATTTCATCGTGACGGCCCTTTTCCTCGCGCTCTTTTTCGCTAATGGCACCACGCGCAAGCTCGCGGTGGCGTTGCTGCCTTTCATCCTTTTCGCCATCTCTTACGACTGGATGCGTCTCTACCCCAACTACCGGGCAAACCCCATCGATGTGGAAGGGCTTTACCGGGCCGAGAAGTCGCTCTTCGGCATCGCGGCCGGCGGAGATATACTTACCCCCTCGGAATACTTCGCACGGCACCACTGCGCCGTGGCCGACCTCTTCGCCGGGTTCTTCTACCTTTGCTGGGTGCCCGTGCCCGTACTGTTCGGCTTGGGGCTATACTTGAAAGGCAGGCGCGAACTCTACCTGCGCTTCGCCATGGTGTTCCTGTGGGTGAACCTGATAGGCTTCGCCGGCTACTACATTCATCCGGCGGCACCGCCTTGGTATGCCATGAACTACGGGTTCGAGCCGGTGCTCAACACACCGGGCAACACGGCGGGCTTGGGACGTTTCGACTTGATGACAGGGCTGCACGTTTTCGAGGGCATCTACGGGCGCAACGCCAATGTATTCGCCGCGGTGCCTTCGCTGCATGCCGCCTACATGCTCATCACCACCGTCTATGCCTTGATGGGGCGTTGCAAGCGGTGGTTGATTCTTCTTTTCGCCCTTATCACATTGGGCATCTGGGGCACGGCGGTCTATTCGGGACACCACTACATCATCGACGTGCTGCTTGGCATCGGCTGCGCCTTGGTGGGCATATTGCTCTTCGAGCAAGGGTGGATGAGGTGGCCTGCCTTCCGCCGCTTCTTTGAAAGGTACACGCGTTATATCAGCTAAAGAAAAGGGAAAAGCCGCCTTTCTCGACACACGCGCGAACCTTTACAGTTGCCCATTCTTGGGGGTGTCATCATTGAGAAGATGGGGGTGTCATCTCTACAGAGATGAGGGTGCCATCTTCCCAATGAACAAAGTGTCATCTCTACAGAGATGAGACCTTAATCTCTGTAGAGATGAGTACATCATCTTCCCAATGATGAGTTTCAGTGGATTGTTAAAATTGGAAGATTGCCATGCGATCCATGCACTGCCACGACAATATGCTTGCAATAACAGGGAAAATGCTTTCCATTTGATAAAACGCCGTAGACGGCCGCTTTTGAAAGCGGTTTGCAGGGGCTAAGAAATAACAAGACAAAACGGGCTTCTTTGGGCAAGAAAGGGGGCTTTTCAAGGCAAGAAAGGAGGGATTCCTTGAGCAGGAAGGGGGCTTTTCAATGCAAGGAAAGAGAGCTCCTCAATGCAAGGAAAGAGGGCTTTTTAAGGCAAGCGGAAGCCGTCAGAAAGGGATGCCGTAGTCGTGCTTCAACTCGTCCATGACGAAGATGCTCTCTATGGAGGCCAAGTTGTCAATTCCGCCGAGCACATTCAAAATAAGTTCTTTATAGTAGCGCATGTCGGGCGCGTGGATTTTCAGCAGGTAGTCGTAGCTGCCCGAGATGTTGTAACACTCGGTGACCTGTGGAATGGCTTGTACCACCTGCTTGAAATCGGCCGCTATGCGGCTGTTGATGCGCGCCATCTTGATGTTGCAGAACACGATGAAGCCGGAATTGAGCTTGTCGGCATCGAGCACGGCGATGTATTTCTTGATGTATCCGCCCTGCTCCAACCGCTTGAGCCGCTCGAACACGGGCGTGGGCGAAAGGCTTACATGCGCCGCCAGTTCTTTGGTGGTGAGGCGGGCGTTCTCTTGCAAGGTGTGGAGTATCTGCAAGTCCACTTTGTCCAATTTCTCCAACCGTTCCATAGAATGATATTCTTTTTAGCCTCCCCTTGAAAGGGGGCGACAGTAGTTCTTGTCTATATAACGATACAAATATAGTGTCTTTTTCTTAATTCAGCCAAAATATTGGAGGATAAATACACATATCATAACTTTGCAGATGTAAAAACAATACAAGAAACAATACAAAAACCCATACAAAAAAACAGCACTGACCATGACAACAAACAAACTACATTTCGAGACCTTGCAGGTACATGCAGGACAGGAGCAGCCCGATGTGGCCACCGGCGCGAGGGCCGTACCTATTTACCAGACGACATCCTACGTATTCCGCAACTCGGAGCATGCCGCGGCACGCTTCGGCTTGACCGACGCGGGGAACATCTACGGCCGTTTGACCAACACCACCCAAGGGGTGCTTGAAGAGCGCATGGCCGCTTTGGAAGGGGGCGTGGGCGCCTTGGCCACGGCGTCGGGCGCGGCCGCCATTACCTACGCGTTCCTGAACATCGCGCGGCAGGGCGACCACATTGTGGCCGAGAAGACGCTCTACGGCGGCTCTTACGACCTGTTGGAGCATACCTTGCGCGACTACGGCATCGGCGCGACGTTCGTCGCGAGTGAGGACGTCTCCCATTTCGAGCGCGCCATCCAAGCAAACACCAAAGCGGTGTTCATCGAGACCTTGGGCAACCCCAACTCCAACATCGTGGACATCGAGGCGGTGGCTGCCGTGGCCCACAAGCACGGCATTCCGCTTATCATCGACAACACCTTCGGCACGCCCTATCTTATCAGGCCCATCGAACACGGGGCCGACATCGTGGTGCACTCTGCCACGAAGTTCATCGGCGGCCACGGCTCCTCGCTTGGCGGCATCGTGGTGGATTCGGGCAAGTTCGACTGGAAGGCTTCGGGCAAGTTCCCGCAACTCACCGAGCCGGCTCCCAACTACCACGGCTTGCGCTTTACCGACGTGGCCGGAAGCGCCGCCTACATCACCCGGATGCGTGCCGTGCTGCTGCGCGACACCGGGGCCACCATCAGCCCGCTGAACGCCTTCCTGCTGCTGCAAGGGCTCGAGACGCTCTCGCTGCGGGTGGAAAGGCATGTGCAGAACGCGCTGCGCGTCGTGAACTATTTAAACAACCACCCCAAAGTGGAGCGGGTGAACCACCCTGCCCTGCCCTTGCGCGCCGACCACGCGCTCTATGAACGCTACTTTCCCCAAGGGGCCGGCTCTATCTTCACTTTCGAGATAAAGGGAGGCAAAGAAGAGGCTTTCCGCTTCATAGACAGCTTGCATATCTTCTCCTTGTTGGCCAACGTAGCCGACGTGAAGTCGCTCGTCATCCACCCGGCCAGCACCACCCACTCGCAGCTCTCGGAAGAAGAGCTCGAAGAACAGGGTATCAAGCCGGGTACCGTGCGCCTATCCATAGGCACCGAGCACGTGGACGACCTCATCGCCGACTTGGAGCAGGCGTTTGCCCGGGTGTGAAATATAACGGTTGGAAAAAAGCTTATTTGCATAGAAGGGAAAGTTTTTCCGGCTTTTATCGTTATCTTTGCAAAGTCCGAAGAATCTTTGTTCTTCGGACTTTATCATTGTCAATGCAAAGAAAGAAGAATGAAGGTTCTTCGGACTTTACCGTTATCAATGCAAAGAAAGAAGAATAATGTTTCTTCGGCTTTTATCGTTATATTTGAAAAAGGAAGAATATGGAAGACTTGAAAAACCGGAAAACCATACGCCGGTATCAGCAGAAAGAGATTCCCGCCGAGTTGCTCAACGATTTGTTCGAGGCCGCTTTCCACGCCTCTACCGTGGGCAACATGCAGACTTACAGTGTCGTCGTAACACGTGACGCAGCCCGCAAAGCCAAGTTGGCTCCGGCCCATTTCCACCAACCTATGGTGGAGACAGCACCGGTGGTACTCACCTTCTGCATCGACTTGCGCCGCTTCAGCAAGTGGTGCGA
>JAJPYW010000241.1 GCA_021204715.1 Prevotellaceae bacterium | reverse complement strand
TGACCGAGGCGCTGGCCGAGCAGAACATCGAGTCGGCCACGGGCTCCTTCGGCGAACATTCGGGCGAGACGTTCCAGTATACCATGAAGTACAAGGGACGGCGCGTCACGCCCGAGGAGTTCGGCGAGATTGTCATACGCAGCAGCGAGGACGGCGAGGTGCTGCGCTTGAAGGATATCGCCGACATCGAGTTGGGGCGCGAGAACTACTCCTACGTGGGCATGCTGAACGGACACCCGGGCGTGTCGTGCCTCGTGTTTCAAACGGCGGGCTCGAACGCCACCGAGGTGAACCGGCAGATAAACGCGTTCTTGAAGGATGCCCAAAAGGATTTCCCCAAGGGGGTGGAACTGACGCAGGTGATGAGTTCGGACGACTTCCTCTACGCCTCTATCCACGAGGTGGTCAAGACTTTGATAGAGGCGATTATCCTTGTGATTCTTGTGGTGTATGTCTTCTTGCAGGACATCCGCTCCACGCTCATCCCTTTGGTGGGTATCGTGGTGTCGCTTGTGGGCACGTTCGCCTTTATGTCCATCGCCGGGTTCAGCATCAACTTGATAACGCTGTTTGCCTTGGTACTTGTCATTGGCACGGTGGTGGACGACGCCATCGTGGTGGTGGAGGCGGTGCAGGCGCGCTTTGATGTGGGGTACCGGTCGTCGTACATGGCGAGTGTGGACGCCATGAAGGGTATATCAAACGCGGTGATCACTTCTTCGTTGGTGTTCATGGCGGTGTTTATCCCGGTCTCGTTCATGGGCGGCACGTCGGGCACTTTCTATACGGAGTTCGGCTTGACCATGGCGGTGGCCGTGGGTATATCGGCCTTGAACGCCTTGACGCTGAGCCCGGCCTTGTGTGCCTTGCTGCTGCGCCCGTATATTAATGCCGACGGCTCCGTGAAGGACAACTTCGCCGCGCGCTTCCGCAAGGCTTTCAATGCCGCGTTCTCGGTCATCTTGGGGAAATACAAACAGGGGGTGTTCTTCCTTATCAAGCGGCGGTGGGTAGCTTGGGCACTGCTCGTGGCGGGCATCGTGCTCTTGGTGCTGCTCATGCACAGCACCAAGACGGGCTTGGTGCCCGACGAGGACCAAGGGGACGTGCTGGTGGATATCTCCACGCCGCCCGGCTCGTCCTTGGCCACGACCAATAAGATCATGGAGGAGATTGACCTGCGCCTGCGCGACCTGCCGCAACTGCGCGACCTCTCGCGCACGGCGGGCTACGGGTTGCTCTCGGGCCAAGGCAACTCGGCGGGCATGTTCATATTGAGGCTGAAGGAGTGGGGCGAGCGAAAGAAGAAGCAGGACCAGATTCAGGCGGTCATCAATGAAGTGTATGCGCGTACCGCCGACGTGAAGGACGCCACCGTCTTTGCCATGGCGCCGGGCATGATTCCGGGCTATGGTATGGGCAACTCCCTCGACTTGAACGTGCAGGACAAGCAAGGGGGAGACTTGACGCAGTTCACCGAGTACACGCAGCAGTACATCGCCGCGCTGAACCGGCGGCCGGAAATAGCGCGCGCCTACACGTCGTTCGCCATCAACTATCCGCAGTGGGAAGTGGAAGTGGACGCTGCCAAGTGCAAGCGGGCGGGCGTCACGCCCAACGAGGTGCTCTCTACCTTGTCGGGCTACTACGGCGGACAGTATGTGTCCGACTTCAACCGCTTCTCCAAGGTGTACAAGGTGATGATAGAGGCGTCGCCCCAGTTCCGCCTCGACGAGGCTTCGCTTGACAACGCCTTCGTGCGCATGAGCAATGGGGAAATGGCGCCCTTGAGCCAGTTCCTTACTTTGACGCGCGTCTACGGCGCGGAGACGCTGAGCCGCTTCAACATGTACAACTCCATCGCCGTGAGCGTGATGCCGGCCGACGGATACTCTACGGGCGACGCCATAGGCGCCGTGCGCGACGAGGCGGGGCGCTCGCTTCCCAAGGGCTATGGCTACGACTTCGGGGGCATCACCCGCGAGGAGGCGCAGCAGGGAAATAACACGACTGTGATCTTCGGCATCTGTATCTTGATGATCTACCTCATCTTGTGCGCCCTGTACGAGAGTTACTTGGTGCCCTTCGCCGTTATCTTGGCCGTGCCGGTGGGCTTGATGGGCTCGTTCCTCTTCGCGAAGGTGGCGGGCTTGGAGAACAACATCTACTTGCAGACGGGCTTGATTATGTTGATAGGCTTGCTGGCCAAAACCGCTATCTTGCTCACCGAGTATGCCGTAGACCGGCGCAAGGCGGGCATGGGGCTTATTGCCGCGGCGGTGAGTGCGGCCAAGGCGCGCTTCCGCCCCATCTTGATGACGGTGCTCACGATGATCTTCGGCCTCTTCCCGTTGGTAGTGGCCACGGGCGTGGGTGCCAACGGCAACCGCTCACTCGGCACGGGGGCCGTGGGCGGCATGTTCATCGGCACGCTGGCGTTGCTGTTCATCGTGCCCGTGCTCTTCATTACTTTCCAGTGGTTGCAGGAGCGGGTGCGTCCCGTGCAGCCGCCTGCAAGGAGCGACTGGCAGATTGAGGAGGAGAAGAAGGTGAGCGACGAGGAGAAGGCCGAGGCGCACCGTAAATGATGTCTATATATAATAGGTGGGAAAAGCGAACTGATGTATATAGGCAGGACGGGGATACTGATATATGGGTAGGATAAAGATACTGATATAAGTATGACGAGGATTCTATAACAAGAGGCATGATTGTATGAAAAGAGTTATCACACTTGCCGCGGCTTGCCTGCTGCTGTCGGGCTGCGGCATCTACAACAAATACCAACGTCCCGAAGGGATGCTTCCCGAAGGACTCTATGGAACGACGCTTCAGGGCGATACGCTGGCGCAAGCGGGCGACACCGCTTCGATAGCCTCGTTCTCGTGGCGGGAACTCTTCAAGGACCCGCAACTGCAACGGCATATAAAGCGGGCCTTGGAGAACAATACCGACCTGCTGTCGGCACGCGAGCGCGTCAAGGAGACCGAGGCTACACTGCTCTCCTCGCGCTTGGCTTACTTGCCTTCCTTCATGCTCGCTCCCACGGGCGGCGTGAGCAGTTTCGACAAGTCGAAGGCTTCGTGGACTTATAGCGCCGTGGCTACGGCTACTTGGGAAGTCGACATCTTCGGCCGCCTGACCAATGCCAAGCGCCGTGCCAAGGCCTTGTACGAGCAGAGCTTGGAGTATGCGCAGGCAGTCTGCACCGAGCTGGTCGCCAATGTAGCCAATCTCTACTACACGCTCTTGATGCTCGACGAGCAGTACCGCATCTCCTACGAGACGGCGGCCAGCTGGCGCGAAGGCGTGGCTACCATGCGGGCGTTGATGCAGGCGGGGCTCACGGATGAGTCGGCCGTCTCCCAATACGAGGCCAACTGCCGGGAGGTGGAGGCGTCTTTGCTCGACTTGCAACAGCAAATCAGAGAGGTGGAGAACAGCTTCTGCCTCTTGTTGGGCGATGTGCCCGGTAGCATCGAGCGGGGCAGTCTGGCAGGGCAGGAGTTCCCCGAGGAACTGTTGGTGGGCGTTCCGCTTGACTTGCTCTCGCGGCGTCCCGACGTGAAGAGTGCCGAGTTGTCACTTGCATCGGCCTTCTACAGCACCAACGCGGCACGCGCCGCCTTCTATCCTTCCATCACGCTTACAGGCACGGCGGGATGGACCAATTCGGCGGGTGAGGTCATCGTCAATCCGGGCAAGGTGCTGCTCTCTGCAGTGGGGTCTTTGACGCAGCCGCTCTTTGCCCGCGGGCAGAACGTGGCCCAGTTGAAGATGGCCAAAGCCGAACAAGAAGAGGCGCGGCTGGCTTTCCGGCAGGCGGTGCTCAATGCCGGCAGCGAGGTGAACAACGCATTGACTGCGGTGCAGGTCGCGCGCGGAAAGGCGGACATCCGCAGCGGGCAGATCGCTTTCTTGGAGAATACCGTCCGCAGCACCAAATTGTTGATGCAACATGGCACCACTACGTATTTGGAGGTGTTGACCGCCCAACAGTCCTTGCTCACCGCGCAGTTGACGCAGGTGGCCGACCGTTTCGACGAGATACAGGGCATCATCAACCTCTATCAGGCACTCGGCGGCGGCAGGGAGTGAGGCCGTCGCCACGTGTGTATAAAAGCGTTGTATTCTATATATAGAAAAACACGCTGTTTGATGTTGTCAATGCCCTCTTTTTGCTATCTTTGCCCACAGCTATTGTACGTATGTATTCAAAACGCTTCAGTATATGTTTACCAGATTCTTCCATTTGTTTTGGGTGGCTTTGCTGTTGCCGGCAACTGCCCTCTTCGCCCAGCAGAAAGTGGCTGTCTTGGGCGATTCTTATTCCACCTTCGGCGGCTACATGACTCCCGAGACCAACCTTTGTTGGTACAACGGTCCTGACGGCGGCACCGACAAGAAGAACGATGTGACGAAGGTCGAGGAGACTTGGTGGTACCGGCTCACCGCCATGCCGCAGTACGAGCTCACTTGCAACAACTCCTATTCAGGCTCCACTGTTTGTCATACGGGTTACCGCAAGAAAGACTACTCCGACCGCTCTTTCATTACCCGTGTGCACAACTTGGGCACGCCCGACATCATCCTTGTATTCGGCGGCACCAACGACAGCTGGGCAGGCGTGCCCATAGGCCATTACCAGTACGAGGGGTGGACTAAACAGTCGCTCTACGCTTTCCGTCCGGCCTTCTGCTATCTCATGGCTTCTTTGAAACAGCTCTACCCGGACGCGCGGATTTACAGCATTACCAATTCGGAGCTGTCGGATGCCGTTACCGGCTCGATGGAGGAAATATGCGGTCATTACGGCATCACTAATATCCGTCTGCACGATATTGAAAAGCAGCAGGGACACCCATCTGTCGAGGGCATGAAGAGCATCTACGAGCAAGTAGCCGCAGTGTTGGGCGAGTGATGGCAGCTCCCTTCTGTGAAAGTAAAAGCCTCTTTCCCCCTCCATTTCCCTCCATTTCCCTCCATTTCCCTTCTTTTCCCTTCTTTTCCCTTCTTTTCCCGTTTCCCGTGCGTACATTCCCCTCCGTTGTGCGTTATCC
>JAJPYW010000022.1 GCA_021204715.1 Prevotellaceae bacterium | reverse complement strand
GGAGAAGTTTGCCTCGTATGCCTTCAACAAGTCGCACGCCACCTGCTACTCTTGGTTGGCCTACCAGACGGCCTACTTGAAAGCCAACTACCCGGTGGAATACATGGCCGCCACCATGAGCCGCAGCTTGTCGGACATCTCGGACATCACCAAGCTGATGGACGAGTGCAAGATTATGGGCATCAAGGTATTCGGGCCCGACGTGAACGAGTCGAACCTGAAATTCACCGTGACCAAGCAAGGCAACATACGCTTCGGACTGGGCGCTGTCAAGGGCGTGGGCGGGAACTGCGTGCAAAGCATTATGGAGGAGCGGGAAAAAGAGGGCCTCTACAAAGGCATCTTCGATTTCATACAGCGCGTCAACCTGAACGCCTGCAACCGCAAAAGCTTGGAATCGTTAGCGCTGGCCGGCGCTTTCGACAGTTTCCCCGAACTGAAACGCGAGCAATACTTCGCCACGAACGCCAAGGGGGAGGCTTTCTTGGACACCCTTATACGCTACGGCATGCGCTACCAGGCCGACAAGGTCATGGCTTCCCACTCACTCTTCGGCGGGGAGAACATGGTGCAGGTGGCCACCCCGGAAATATTGCCGGCCAAGCGTTGGAGCGACCTTGAAAGGCTGAACCAAGAGCGTGAGTTGGTAGGCATCTACCTCTCGGCCCATCCGCTCGACGAGTATGCCGTCATACTGGAGAATGTGTGCAACACGCACATGGCCGAATTGGAGGACAAGGCCAAGCTGTCGGGCCGCGACATTACCATGGGCGGCATCGTAACGGGCGTGCGGCGCGGCGTGAGCAAAAGCGGCAACCCTTACGGCATCGCCAAGATTGAGGACTACTCGGGCTGGGGCGAGATTCCTTTCTGGGGAAGCGACTGGGTGAACTACCAAGGCTACTTGAACGAGGGCACGCTCCTCTACATCAAGGCCACTTGCGGGCCGCGTTTCAGGCAGGTCAAGCCCGATGACCCGGTGTTGAAAATCACCTCCATCGAGTTGCTGCCCGACGTGAAGGACAAGCTCATCGAGAAGATAACCATCCTCGTCCCGCTGCCCCGGTTGGACACGGCCTTGATAAACGACTTGGCCATGATGAGCCAAAAGCACCCGGGCAACGCGTCGCTTGTATTCAAGGTGGTCGACCCAGAAAGCGACATCTCGCTCGACTTGGTGTCGCGTCCTGTGAAGGTCTCCGTGGGGCGTGAATTGATAACATTCATTAAAGAATCTCCCGGCCTTGATTATCGGATTAATTAGTTATCTTTGCCCCGCCCGACACAGCCTTTTTCCCTGCGGGCAGGCCGTGAGGCGACCGTTTACAGTCAATTCATATATTATTAATATTCAAAGATATGGCAGTAGAAATTACAAACGACAATTACCAAGCACTCTTGGCAGGCGACAAGCCTGTAGTGATGGATTTTTGGGCACCGTGGTGCGGTCCCTGCAGAATGGTGAGCCCTTTGGTGGACGAATTGGCGGCCGAATATGAAGGCCGCGTGGTGGTGGGCAAATGCAATGTGGACGAGAACGACGATGTGGCCGCAAGTTACGGCATACGCAACATTCCCACCATTATCTTCTTCAAGGACGGCAAGCAAGTGGCCAAACAGGTAGGCTCCACCACGAAAGCGGTGCTGGCCGCCAAGATTGAAGCTTTGTTGTAATAGAATAAGGTAAAGCGACTATGGGATTGGAAGAGGATTTTCTCAAAGACGACCTCGACGACGAAAAGACGGTGGCCTTCATCAAGAACTACTTGCCGCAGGAGTTGAAAGAAAAGTTCAGCGACGACGAGCTTTACTATATCCTCGACTTGATTGATGAATACTATGCCGACAGCGGCGTGCTCGACGCCGAGCCGGACGCCGACGGCTGCATCGAAGTGGACTTGGAGAAGGTGGCGGCGTTCATCGTCAAGGAGGCGAAGAAAGACGGGATAGGCGAATACGACACGGACGAGGTACTCTTCATCGTGCAAGGCGAGTTGGAGTATGGCGAGTCGTTGGAGGAGTGAAAAGCGCCCTTGACCGACAAGAACGAACAAAACGTATTACTTTGCAGGGCACGCGCCGTTCTCCAAGAAAAGCAAAAGCCGGGGACGAAACGCACTTCGGAGGCCGTAGGCCGACCAAGCCTCCCCTAATAGGGGAGGCTTGGAGGGGTGGTCAAGCAATATCCCCGAAGTAGATGTGTCAAATGACACATCTACTTACGCCGTCTCCCAAAGGAGACGGCGGGTGCCTCCTTCTATTTCTGTGATTGTTACCTTGGCCGTACCTTCGGGCAAGAGTTCCTCCACCAATTCGGGCCACTCTATCAGGCAGAGGGCGTCACTGTAGAAATAGTCCTCGTAGCCCATGTCGTACACTTCCTCCAACTTCTTGATGCGGTAAAAATCGAAGTGGTAGACCGGCTTTCCCATCTTCTCGGCGCGATATTCGTTCACTATGGCGAAGGAGGGCGAGGTAATGACATCGGTCACCCCCAACTCCTCACACAACGCCTTGATAAAGGTGGTCTTTCCTACCCCCATCTTGCCATAGAAAGCGAAAACCGTACAGCTGCCCATCGCTTTGACAAAACTTCGGGCCGCCTCTTTTATCCCGTCTAAAGATTGTATCGTTATCTCCATCATACAAATGCGTGTGTAGAAGTCGTGCGGCGCTCGCCGATAATGAGGAACACTTCGTCCTTCAAGCTTTCGGGCAAGGCGATGCCCCGCAGCTGCAGGCTGCGCACCCAGCCGGCCACATCGGTATCCTGCATGGTGTAGAACACCTCGCGGAAAGCCTCCTCCTGCTCATCGGCATAGGCATCGGAAGCGATGCCTTTGTAGCTGTCCAACTCCTCGTCGTCATAATACTCTATCTTCTTGCTGACTGCCGCCAACAGGCTCTCCTTTTCGCACACATCGTGCTGTCCGCAGCACTCCGTTGGAGGCACCACGACAGTGGGGGCGGCAGCCGTTTCACCTCGTGCCGCTTTTTGCCGCAACTTGCGGTTGCGCAAAGCACCCGCGGCAGCGGCTACGGCGGCAAGCACAATCAAACTGACAATCAGAATCCACATAATCTTTTCTTTTGAGCAAGATCTCTAAGCGTCTGTCTCCTCTACCCGGAAGCCTGCCCCGCGCAAGTCGCGCCAATAATCGGGATAGGACTTGGAAACGACAAACGGTTGTGCGATGGTGATGCCGGGCCGCATCAAAGCGACCGGCGCGAAGGCCAAAGCCATGCGGTGGTCTTCGTAAGTGGCGATGACGGGAGCTTCATCGGCCCGGCAACGCGCTCCTTGCCAAGCCAAGACGCCGCTGTCTTCGGCTTGGAGCCGGTAGCCCAACTTGCGCAACTCGCAGATAAGGGCCTGGATGCGGTCGGTCTCCTTGATGCGCAGGCTCTGCAAGCCCGAGAAGCGGAAGGGGATACCCATCAGGCAACAGGTAACGACCATTGTCTGTGCCAAATCGGGCACTTCTACCAAATCGGCTTCCAAGCTTTGCACGGCATCGACGCCGCAAGTAAGGCACACGCCCTTGTCGGTATAGGTGGTATCGATGCCCAAGCGCTTGAAGAGTTCAGCCACGCGGCTGTCGCCTTGGTCGCTGTGGGCAAACAGCCCCGACAACTCCACACTGCCGGTGGCATCGCTTCCCGCACTCTTGGCAGCCGCCGCCTGTAAAGCCAACAGCTCGTACCAATAGGAGGCGGCACTCCAGTCGCTCTCCACCAAGAAGGGGGTGTCCTTGTATCCGCCAGGCGAGACGACAATGCGGCGCCCGTCGCCCTCCCAGCCGCACCGGGCACCGTAACGGCGCATCAACTGCAAGGTCAAGTCGATGTAGGGGCGCGACACGAGATTGCCCGTGAGTTGCAATTCCAACCCGCCGGGCAGCACGGGGCCTATCATCAGCAAGGCCGATATGTATTGCGAGCTTACATTGCCCGCCAACGTCACTTTGCCGCCTTGCAAGGGGGCGCCTGTAATGGAGAGCGGGGGATAGCCCTCCTTGCCCGTATAGGTTATCCGCGCTCCCAAGCTGCGCAAGGCGTTCACCAAGATGCCGATGGGGCGTTGCTGCATGCGTGTGGTGCCGGTGAGCAACCGCTTGCCCGGCGTGACACTGTAATAGGCCGTGAGGAAGCGCATGGCGGTGCCGGCCGCCATGATGTCCACCACATCCGCGGACGAGCTGAAGGCACGCAGCATCACGCAGGTATCGTCGCACGTACTTAAATTAAGGGGAACCTCGCTGCCCCTTGCCAATGCATGGAGCACCAACACGCGGTTGCTGATGCTTTTGGAAGCAGGCAACCGCAATGTCAACCCAAGCGGGCCGGCCGGGGGAAAGAGGGTGTATCGCATCATCATATCATTCATACGCAAACTACCGGATCTATGTTTCCGTGCACCACAAAGGAAAGCATTTTATTTGTAACTTGCAAAAGAACCTGCTGCCGTTTTTAGTATATAGATGCCTTTATCAGCAGACGGCGGATCCCCGTGAGAGGCCTTGGTGCTGCCGTTTTTAGTATATAGATGCCTTTACCACCCTTTTTCGTCTCGGGGTAATGCCTATGAAAAATTCGAAGTTGATGCCCGGCATGGGACGCGACAGCACAGAAAGGTAATCTTCGTTGAAGAGGTTGTTTACCACCATTTTCAGTTGCAAGTCCACCGGCTTGAACGAAAGGCTTTTCTCCAACGATATGTCGCTCATGAAATAGGCGGGCAAATGGCCTGTAATGGTGTAGTCGTTGCTCGACATGGTGAAACGCTCGGAATAGTAGCACCATTTGTACAAGAACGACCATGAGCGCCACGAAAGGCGGGCGGTGAGCGATGCCGAGTTGCGGGGCACGTACGGAAGCTGCTTGCCCACGGACCGGTCGGCCGGCGACATTTGCTCTCCTTCGTTGATAGACGGCGTCAGAGAGTATGATCCGTTCAGGTCGAGTATCCACCCTTTATACAGCTGCATTTCGAGATTAGCTTTCGCCTCCATGCCGTAAGCATGTACTTTCTTCACGTTGCGCGGCGAGAAGAACCCCTTTGTGGTGGGTAGCCAGATTATCCAGTTGTCGATGTGCGAGTCAAACCAGGCCGCGCTTACATCTATGGAAAAGACATCCGTCTTGGCAATGTCGAAATT
>JAJPYW010000277.1 GCA_021204715.1 Prevotellaceae bacterium | reverse complement strand
CGGCTACTACCAAGTGGCCTACGCCAACTGCCCCGGCACCACCGGCTTCAACGTCGTTCCGCTGAATGTGCCCGATGCCGGCACCACCGTCACCGCCTCCTTTGAAGGTCTCAATCCCGGTTCTTCCCTTGCATCGGGCGACCCCGGCGAGTACATGATGAGCGAGTCCATTGCCGGCACACGCTCTGCCTACAACTCCGGATCCGGCCTCAGCGCCATAAAGGGTTGGAAGTACAGCTTTGTGGCGTTGCTTGGTGACGGTACCCGTCAATACGGCGACGTGTACAGCAACGTATCGGGCACCGCCACCTTTACAGTGCCTGCCGGTACCGAGTACCTGTGGTTCGTTGTCATGGGATGCCCCACGCAGTATGCCGTGCATCCTTGGGACGAGAGCGAGCTCACCGACAACCAGTGGCCTTACAAAGTGATGTTCACCGGCACCGACCTGAAAGGCAACTTCACGCTCGACACCACCAAAGACCCCGAAAGCACCACGTTGAACTTCACCTTGTCGTGCGACGCCTCTTCGGATGACTACACATTGGGTACCATCGATTTGGAGGAGACGGGCTACCTGCAGCAAGTGGCACAAGCCTTCGTCATGCAGCCTTCGGCCATCAGCAGCAACACGCTGACCATAGCCAACGGCACCACCGTTACGCCTACGGAAGGAAAGATAGCCTTCGGCTTGGAGCAGCCCGACGGCACGATGTCCTATACCTACACCGCCAACGTCGGCTTCTATTGCACGGCCGGCGGCTACGTGGGTTCTTGGAACGACGGCGACCCCATTTGGGTGGAGTATGACGCAGACTCCTTCGTCCTCACCTACGGGCACTTCCCCGGCATGAGTGTGGCCGGTCAAAGCTACACCATCAAGCCGGCGTTGGTCTATGTGAAGGACGGCGTGCAGTATAAAGTGACTATCGAACTTACTTTGCAGTTCTGATTTATACCGTCTGTTTTCCGCAAAGGAAAACAGACGGTTTTTTTCTCCATACCACCTGAAAACACTATCTTTAACACCTCAACCACAAGGTGCCGCTTATGAAACGCTGGCTGTTCATACTCCTTTGCTTATACATGGCGGCGTGTGCCACACACGCTGCCGGCGACTTCCGCTTCCGCCGCTTGTCGGTGGAAGACGGCTTGTCGTCCAACACCGTCAGGGACATTGTGCAGGACAGCCGCGGCTTTATATGGATAGGCACCAACGAAGGCTTGGACCGCTACGACGGCAACGCCGTCAAGACGTTCCGTTGCGGCACGGCCGCCTCGTTCATTACCGCGCTGCACGACGACGGCACCCGTCTGTGGGTGGGCACCGAAGAGGGCGTTTACCTCTTCAGCTACGAGTCGGAGTCGTTCACGCGCTTCACCCAAGCCGCCACCGACGACGGCGGTGAAGACATCCATTCACGGGTGAACCAGATAGTGCCCGACATGGACGGCAACCTTTGGATAACCACCATGGGGCAAGGCCTCTTCCGCTACAACGTGGCCGCGGGCAACCTCTACCGCTTCCCCTTTGAAGAGAACGGCGGACTCATGTCGAGCGTTTACGTAGACACCGAGAACCAGATATGGACCATGAGCGTGTGGGGAACACAGCCCCTGCTGAAATTAGACAAAGCCGAAGGCCGCTTCAAGCCCGTCGAGCCCCATTATGACAAGGCAGGTTACGACTGCCGCTCCTTGGTGATGGTGCAAGACGGCGACCAATACCTGTGGTTGGGCACGTGGGAGAACGGCTTGCAACGCCTTGACCGCTACACGGGCAACGTCACCACCTACCTGCATCCCTCGCAAGCGGGAGGCGTCACCCACATCCATTCATTGCTTGTCTACGGCCCGCAGCAGCTGCTCGTGGGTTCCGACGACGGGCTGTTGCTGTTCCACACCGTCACGGGCGAATACAAGTCGTTCGTGGAGGACGCCGCCAACCCCTACGCCCTCTCCAACCGCTTCGTCTATCCCTTGATGAAAGACGTGGAAGGCGGCGTGTGGATAGGCACCTATTACGGCGGCGTGAACTACATAGCGCCCCACACCGAGCAGTTCGAGAGCTTCAACACGCTGCCCGGCGCCGAAGCGGTGAACGGCATGGTGGTGGGTGGCTTTTGCGAAGACGGGGCGGGCCATATATGGATATCCTCCGACGACGGCGGCCTGAGCCGTTACTGCCCCCAAGAGGAACGCTTCACCCACTACGTGCCCAAAGGCCTCGCCTCGCCCTTCTACAACGTGCACGCCCTTGCCATGGACGGCGACGACCTGTGGATAGGCACCTATACCGGCGGCGTGAACGTGCTCGACACCAAGAGCGGCCGCTTCCGCAACTACAACAAAACCGCCGCGCCCGGCAGCTTGGACAGCTCCAGTTCCTACGCCATCTACAAAGACAGCAGGGGGCGCGTGTGGGTAGCCACGATGAGCGGTCTGAACCGCTATAACCCTGCAAGCGACGATTTCACCCGCATAAAGACCTTGAACGTGATAGTCATCGACATCGATGAAGACGCCGCCGGCAACCTGTGGCTTTCCACCCAAGGAAAGGGGCTCTTCAAGTACAACCCCGACAGCGGCGAGTGGACACAATACACCACGGAAAACACCGCCGGCGCCTTGCCTGCCGACCAAGTGAACTGCATGTACACCTCCGGCGACAGCATCTATTGGATAGGCACCATGAACGGCTTGTGCCGCTACCTGCCTGCCGAAGGCCGCTTCGAACCCGTGGCACTCACCATCCCCGGCAACGACATCTGCTACATCGTCGAGGACCAGCACGTCCTTTGGATGACCACCACCCAAGGCTTGGTGCGCTATCTGCCCGGCGACGGCTGCAAAGTCTTCATGAAAGACGACGGCCTGCAAAGCAACCAGTTCATGCCCAACGCCGGGCTGAAAGCCTCCGACGGGAAGATATACATCGGCTCGGTGAACGGCATCAACGCCTTCTATCCCTACAAGATAAAGACCAACCGCCATGTGCCGCCTGTCTTCATTACCGGCTTGGAAGTGTTCAACAAAGAAGTGGCCGTGGGCGGCGGCTTGCTCAAGGCGAGCTTGGTGGGTGCCTCCCGCCTTGACTTAAGCTACCGGGAGAACGTCTTCAGCCTCTCTTTCGCCGCCTTGAGCTATTGCGTGCCCGGCAAGAACCAGTTCTCCTACCGCTTGGAAGGCTTCGACAAAGCGTGGAACAACGTGGGCTCACACCACAAAGCCACTTACACCAACCTGCCCGCCGGAAAGTATCTGTTCCAAGTGAAAGGCACCAACAACGACGGCGTGTGGAACGAAGAGGGTTGCTCGCTCCTGATAGTCATCCATCCCCCGTTCTACTTTACCTTGGGCTTCAAGATAGCCTACGTGGTGTTGGCCTTGGCCATTATCCTGTGGGTGGTATGGTATGTGTTGCAGCGTGTCAAAAAGCGGCAGGCCGAGGAGATAGAACGGCTCAACGCCGCCAAAGAGCATGAGGTGCACGAGGCCAAAATCAACTTCTTCACCCGCATCGCCCATGAGATACGTACCCCCGTGTCGCTCATTATCGGCCCGCTCGAGAAAATCATGACTTCGGGCACGCAGTTGCCCGCCGCCGTGCGCGAAGACCTGCGCATCATCAACAGCAACAGCCGGCGCCTGCTCTTCCTCATCAACCAGCTACTCGACTTCCGCAAGGTGGAGCAAGAGAAAGTAGACCTGCGTTTCGTTTGGATTGACCTGCCCTCGCTGCTGCAGGGTGTGTGCGGCCGCTTCCGTCCCACCATCGAGCAGAGCGGCGCCCAACTTACGGTAAGCTGCCCCCAAGAGCGCATCCGCGTCATGGCCGATGAAGAGGCCCTCACCAAGGTGGTGAGCAACCTCTTGACCAACGCCGGCAAGTACACCAAAGACCGTGTGGACGTATCCTGCAAGGTGCACGAAGACCGCCAAGTCTATGAAATCGCCGTGGCCGACAACGGCATGGGCATCGCCCGTGAAGAACAAGACAAGATATTCAAGCCCTTCTACCGCGGCACCGGCGAGATGCCCGGAACGGGCTTGGGGCTGAGCATCGTAAAGAGCATCGTGGCCATGCACGGGGGCGGCATACACGTCATCTCCGAGCCGGGCAAAGGCTCCACGTTCACCGTTACCCTGCCCATAGAGCAAGACGCGGCGCCCCAGCAAACCGTTCCGGCCGACGCCGCCTTGCAAGAGGCGCCCATAGACATCCTGCAAGAAAGCACCGCCTCCAAAGCCTCCAAAGAACGCTCCACCATGCTCATCGTGGAGGACAACCACGACATGTCCTACTTCCTTTCGAGCATTTTCTCCGACCGCTACACCATACTCGTGGCCGAAGACGGACAGGCGGCCTTGGAGTTGCTCCAAGCCAACGACGTGGCCTTCATCGTGAGCGACTGGATGATGCCCCGCATGGACGGCGTGCAGCTGTGCCGGGCGGTGCGCGCCGACTGGAAAACCAGCCACATTCCCTTCATACTGCTCACCGCGCGCACCGACACCCCCTCGAAGATAGCCGGCATGGACTGCGGAGCCGACATCTACATTGAGAAGCCTTTCTCGGTGCAATACTTGGAAGCCTGCATCCACAACCTCACCGAGCTCAGGGGCATGCTGCGCGCCAAGTTCTCGAAGATGCCCTTGGTACCCCTCACCACCATCGCGCGCAACGCCACCGACGACAGCTTCCTTGCACGCCTGAACCATGTCATTGAAGAGAACTTCTCCAACCCCGAGTTGACGGTCGATTTCCTCGCCGCCGAGCTGTGCATCAGCCGTTCCAGCCTCTTTGCCAAAATCAAGGCAGTGGCCGACGTCACGCCCAACGAGCTCATTCAAGTGGCGCGCTTGAAGCGCGCCGCCGTGCTGTTGCGCCAGAACAAGTACCGCATCAACGAGATATGCTACATGGTGGGCTTCAACACCCCCTCTTACTTCACCAAGTGCTTCCAAAAGCAGTTCGGCGTGAAGCCCGGCGACTTCGCCGCCTCGCAAGGATAACAATTGAAGCGGCGGACGCTTCCCCAAGGGGGCGCTACAAGCACTGTGTTCCATGCTGTTTATAAACTCGAATTCTTGGTTTTTATCGAAGCGCTTGCATGCATCTTATCGAAGCGCTTCCGTATGTGCTATGAACTATGATAAAGAATCTGCATACGGTTAACGATAATTAGCATGAAT
>JAJPYW010000036.1 GCA_021204715.1 Prevotellaceae bacterium | reverse complement strand
TGGCGCCAGGCAGGGACTCTCCCGTAAGAATGGATTGGTCTACAGAACCGGTGCCCGATACAATGGTGCCGTCCACGGGTATGCGCTCGCCGGGAAGCACGCGCAGCAGGTCGCCCACACGTATCTCTTCTACGGGCACCATGCGCTCTTGCGGGTTGTCTTTATCGAGGCTTACAAGGCGTCCCTTGTCGGGTGTCAAGGCAATGAGCTTGCCCAAGCCGCGCTTGGCGCGCCGCACGGTGTAGTCTTCAAGCAGCCCGCCTATGGCCATGATGAAGGCTACCTCGCCCGCGGCGAAGAGCTGGCCTATGTAGATGCAGGCTGCCATGGCGATGCTGATGAGCAACGCCGAGGATATCCAGTACTGGAAGACAAGGCGGGTAATGGCCCAATAGAGCAAAGGCACGCCGCTGATGAATACCGTTATCCATGCCGGATCTATAAGCGGGTGGATGCCCGTGAGCCACAAGACCAAACTTACCACAAGGGCTACACCGCCGAGGATGGTCATCTTCAAACTCTCCAAGAAATGAATGAACTGTTCCATGACGAATCGTTTTAAACAGCGACACTATATCGTTTTATAAACAGTGCTGTATCGGCATATAAACGGCACTGAATATTGTTTTATCAAGCTGCACACAAGTGCCTTTTCAAGCAAGATAAAGCCGTATTGTCAAGCTACACGGCTGCGTTTTTATCAGCGGCACTAAACCGTTATGTCGGCGGCACGAAGCCGTCTTATCAAGCGGCGGCAAACTGTCTTGTCGGCGGCACAAAGCTGCCTTGTCAGCGGCACAAAGCTATTTTTTCAACAGCACACACCTTGTTTGCCCAAGGCACAAAAAAAGAGGGAAGGATAACGTCAATTGGCGTCAAGCCTTCCCATCTTGTAGTTTCCTTTACGGACTACCTTCCCGTCCTTGTCGGTCTCTACAAACGGCCCGTTCTTCTTTCCCTGCTTGAAGAAGCCTTCAAAGCGGTTGCCGTCGGCATCGGTCTGCACGCCGCTGCCCTCCTCCAACCCGTCTACAAAGCCGCCCGTGTACTTGGTGCCGTCTACCTGTATCAACGTGCCTTGCCCGTTGAACTTGTTGTTCTTCCATTCCCCTTCATACGAGTCGCCCACGCTCCACGTGTACGTGCCGTATCCGTTGCGCTCGTTGTCTTTCCACTCGCCGGTATACACGGCGCCGTTGGCCCACGTAAAGGTGCCGCGGCCGTCCTGCATGCCGTCTTTGAAGTTGCCCACGTACTTGTCGCCGTTGGTGTAGTAATAGGTGCCCTGGCCGGTGCGCCCGCCCTCTACGTAAGCGCCTTCGTAGCGGTCGCCCGTGTAGAAGTAATAGGTGCCGCGGCCGTGCTGCACGTCGGCTTTCCAGTCGCCCACGTACTTGTCGCCGTTGGTGTACTTGAAGGTGCCGCGGCCCTCGCGCAGGTCGGCTTTCCACGAGCCTGAATAGACCGAGCCGTCGTTCCACACCAACACGCCCTCGCCCTCTTTCTTGTCGTTCTTCCACGAGCCCACGTATTTGGAACCGTCCTTCCAAGTGTAAGAGCCATCGCC
The DNA here is from genome assembly GCA_021204715.1 of Prevotellaceae bacterium. Lineage (GTDB taxonomy): Bacteria > Bacteroidota > Bacteroidia > Bacteroidales > Bacteroidaceae > Bacteroides. The sequence goes on along the minus strand of JAJPYW010000036.1, from coordinate 3,699 downwards.
ACTGCGCTTGTCGTTCACCCAGTTGCCATCGTAGACGTCGCCGTTGTGATAGTACATGGTACCCTTGCCGTGCTGGTAGTCTTGATACCACAGTCCGTCGTAGCGGTTGTTGTTCATGAAGTAGTAGATGCCCCGGCCGTGCTGCTCGTCTTGGAACCACTGCCCCTCGTACTTCTCGCCGTCGGGGAAGGTGTACACGCCGTAGCCCTGCCGCTTTCCCTTCACATACTCGCCCTCGTAGACGTCGCCGTTTTGGAACACCGTCTTTCCTTTGCCGTAAGGCTTGTGCCCCTTCATCTCGCCGGTGTAGACCGAGCCGTCTTTGAAGGTATAAGTGCCTATCTTGATTTCAGGAGAGAACACGCTCTTTACTTTGTTCACGACGCCGCTTTTCTCCTCCTGCGACATGGCGCCTTGGGAAAAGAGCAACGCGAGCGATGCGGTGAATAGTATAAGGGACAGATGCTTCATGCTTTACTTTTAGGGTGTCAAAGTTACCACATATCCCACAAAAGTGCGGGTTAACCGCCGTTTTTTATTACATTTTTTTGCCCGATACCACTTCTTTTATATTCTCTTTACACAAATAACGCCCGGCCAACGCGCGTATCTCCTCGGAAGTGACGCTTTTTATGGCATCCAAGTTGCGGCTGAAATGGCCGGCGTCGAAGCCCGATGTCTGTATCCATATCCAAGCGTCGGCAAGGGAAAGTGCCGATTCGTAGCTACGGCAAAGGTCGCCCAACATGTAGTTCTTCACCATGGCGAGCTCTTCCGTGGAAACCAAGTCGGTTTGCAGACGGTCTATCTCGTGGTACACTTCGGCGATGAGCGGCTCCACGTATTCAGGAGCGGTCTCCGCGTTGATTACCAAAGCGCAGGAACCCGGAGCGGGAACGGCGGCGGCGTTGATGCCGTATGTATATCCCTTCTCCTCGCGGATGTTGGACATGAGACGGCTGCCGAAGTAACCGCCCAAGAGCGTCACAAGCACCCGCGCCTTCAAGTAGTCGGGATGGTGCGCGTCTATAAAGGGAAGCCCCATGGCCACGGCACACTGCAAGGCGTCGGCACGCTCCACAAAGAGGCGCTTGGCCGAAGAGACTACGGGCAGGCAAGGGTTGGTGAAGGGCTGCTCCTTCCCCTTTCCGAAGGGTTCCGCGCCGAAGAGCGACGTCACCCTGTCAATGCAGTCTTCGCTCACCTTGCCCGACAGGTAGAGGGTGCAGTTGCGGGCATGGTAGCAGCGGTCGTAAAAGGCGCGCAACACGTCGGGGGTGATGCGGCCGTAGTCTTCGCGTTGTGTCACGAGACCGCAAGGATGCCCTTCGCCGTAGAGCGCCCGCATCAAGGCGCGCCGGGCAAGGAAGCCCACTTTGGAGGAGTTTACAAGGAACTGCCGCTCGTTGGTCTCGAGCACGGTGCCGAGTTCTTTCTCCGGGAAGAGCGGTTCTTTTACGAGCGATTCCATCACTTCCAAGGTGTGGGGCAGGTATTTGTCGAGCGAGAAGAGGGTGATGAACGAATGTTCCCACCCCACAGAGAGCTCCAACCACGCTCCGTAGAAGTCGAGACAGGCGGCGGTCCGGGCCGCCGAATAGCGGCTTGTCCCCTCGCGCAGCATGCGGTTGGTGAAGAGCGCCTGCAAGGATTGCGTCTGGTGCCAGCGTCCTCCTTTGAAGAGCCAGTCCATGCGCACCACATCATAACCGCCCGCGGCAAGCACGTTCAACTGCACGCCGTTGGGCAGGGTGGAGCGCACGGGTTCCTGCAAGGTAAGGTCGGCCAAGGGGCGTATGGGCGGTTGTTTCGCGCGGTTCAACATGGTGCTGAGAGTCAGGTGCCGTTTAATGGAAGATACATCTTGCTTGCTGCCGCGGCCGTCTCATTCAAAGAGGTCGTCGAGCCCCAAGTCGGGCGTGGCGTCCTCGATGCTGATTTCGCTGTCTCCGCAAGGATCGAACTCCTCGGGCAGTTGGAACTCTTCTGTTTCATCGTAACCCAACGACTTGTCGGCATAGACCTTCTTCATGTAGTTGGCCCATATAGGCAGGGCCATCGAGGCGCCTTGTCCGTAGACCATGGTGTCGAAGTGTATGTCACGGTCTTCACCGCCCACCCAGCAGCCCGACACGAGCGAGGGTGTGAAGCCCATGAACCAGCCGTCGGAGTTGTAGTTGGTGGTGCCCGTCTTGCCGCCCATGTCGGCCGTGACACCCAACCGGCGCACACGTCCGCCGGTGCCTTCATTGATGACGGCGCGCAGCATCACGAGCATCTTGTAGGCACTCGAGGCGCTGATTACCTCTTGCATCTCGGGCGTGAAGGTGGCAAGGACGTTGCCTTCGTTGTCTTCTATGCGTGTCACGAAGAGCGGCGCCACGCGGATGCCCTTGTTGGGGAAGGCGGTGTAGGCACCCACCATCTCGCCCACGGAGATTTCACACGGGCCCAAGCAGAGTGACACCGTGGGGGCTATTTCCCGGTTGCGCACGCCGAAGTTTTCCAAGAGCCGCTTGAGCTCGCGCGCGTTGAGCTTGCCCATCAGGTAGGCCGTCACCCAGTTGTCCGAGTTGGCAAGCCCCCACTTCACCGTCACCATGTCGCCATAGCGCTTGTTGTTGGCGTTGCGCGGCGTCCATGGCTTGCCGTTGTCGTCGATGAGCGTGTACTCCACATGGCGCACCACGTCGCACGGCGAGAAGCCGTTCTCCATGGCAAGCGAGTAGACGAAAGGCTTCATGGTGGAGCCTATCTGCCGGCGCCCCACCATGGCCATGTCATACTGGAAGTAGTGGTAGTTGGGGCCGCCCACGTAGGCCATGACGTGCCCGTTGCGCGGGTCCATCGACATGAAGCCCGCGCGCAGGAAGAACTTGTAGTAACGTATGGAGTCCATGGGCGTCATCACCGTGTCTATGGCCCCTTTCCAGCTGAAGACGGTCATCTCTTCGGGCGTGGCGAAGGCCTTCTTTATCTCTTCATCGGACGCGCCCCCCTTCTTCATTTCCCGGTAACGGTCGGACAGGCGCATGGCGCGTCCCATTATCTCGTCTACCTGCTCCTCGGTGAGGCGGAAGGTATAAGGCGCCTTTTTGACTCCCTTCTTCTCCTTGAAGAAGTACTCCTGCAGTTCGGCCAAGTGCTCTGTCACCGCTTCCTCGGCATATTGTTGCATGCGCGAGTCGATGGTGGTGTATATCTTCAAGCCGTCGGTATACAGGTTGTACTTGCTGCCGTCTTTCTTCGTGTTTTTCTCGCACCAGCCGAACAGCGGGTTCCGCTCCCAGTCCAAGGAGTCCTCGTAATACTTCTGCTTCTGCCAGCCTCGATAGTCCGATGGGTTGGGGCGCTTGGCCGTAAGCACGCCGCGCAGGTACTCGCGGAAATAGGTGGCCAAGCCCTCTTTGTGGTCCACCCGGGTGTAGACGAGCTTCAACGGCAACGCCTGCAGGGAGTCGCGCTCGCGCGTGGTCAGGTAGCCGGCTTTGCGCATCTGGTCGAGCACCACGTTGCGCCGCCCCCTCGCCCGCTCGTTGTAGCGAACGGGATTGTACAGTGAAGGATTCTTGCACATACCCACCAACGTGGCGGCTTGCTCGGCCAGCAACTTGTCGGGATTGCAGCCGAAGTATGTATATGCAGCCGTCTTCACGCCCACGGCGTTGTTCAAGAAGTCGAACTTGTTCAAGTACATCG
>JAJPYW010000251.1 GCA_021204715.1 Prevotellaceae bacterium | reverse complement strand
GCCGAGAACGAGGGGAAGTAGCCCCAACGGTGTCCTTTGGCAAAGCGGGAAGAGGCGTCGGCGCGGATGTTTGCCTCCAAAAGATACTTGCCGGCGTAATCGTAGTTCACACGGCCGAACCAAGAGATCATGGCCAACTCGCGCGTGTAGCCTGCATTTTGCTGGGTGGCGGCGTCGCCGGCGTTCATGTCGGTGAGGTCGTTGGTGGGGAAGTTCTTGCGGTAGGCCATGTTGTAAGTGTAGTCGTACTTCTCGTTGTGCCAGCCGGCCAATGCCTTGAAGCCGTGCTCCCCCCACTGCTTGTCGTAGTTCAGCAAGGCGTCGAAGGTGGCGCGGTGCCAGGAGTAGAAGCGCTCTTCCAAGTGGTTGGGGTCGGACGCTTTGTTGGGATTGTACTGGATGAACTTCTGGAACTCCTTATAATAGCGCTGGTCGTTCACGTAGGAACCCGTCACGGTGGCTACCAAGCCGTCCAAAATCTTGTAGTCGGCCGACACAGTGCCCGAGAAGTTCTGGTCCTTGTTGGTAACCGTCTGGTCCAAGTCGAGCCACGCGATGGGGTTGCCGTCGGAGATGGTGCCGTAAGTGCCGTCGTCGTAACGGGCCACAATCCACGGGGCGATGACGTTCAACTGACGGATAATCTGGTCGGAGTTGCCGCCCATATAGCAAGAGGTGGGGTCGGCGTAGTCGTTGTGGATGTAGGCCAAGTTCACACGCGTGGTAAGGCGGGAGTTGATCTTGATGTCCAAGTTGGTGCGGAAGTTGAACTGCTCGCGCTCGGCGTTGGGCAGGATGCCTTTCTGGTGCATGTATCCGGCGGAAGCCATGTATTTAAGCTGGTCGGTACCGCCCGAAATGTTCACGTTGTGGGTGTGCTGGAAGCCGGTCTGGTAGCCCAAGCCGTACCAGTCGGTGTTGGGGTAAGCAGGATCGTTGCCGTCCTTGAACTTCTGGAGTTCAGCCTCGCTGAAACGGGGCTCGTTGTTTTCACCAAGCAGCACTTGGTTATACAGGCGGGCGTAGTCGTAGGAGCTCATGCGGTCGACGAGCATGGTGGGGTTCTGGATACCGAAGTTGGCGTTGTAGGAGATGCGGGGCGCGCCCGACTTGCCGCGCTTGGTCGTAATCAAGATGACGCCGTTGGAGGCCTTTGAACCGTAGATGGCTGCCGAGGCGGCATCTTTCAGCACGGAGATGCTCTCGATGTCGTTGGGGTCGATGGAGTTCATGGTGGAAGTCTCCACACCGTCCACCAAGATGTAGGGATCGGCTGTGTTGAGCGTGCCCACACCGCGGATGCGGATGCTGGCGCCTTCGTTGCCGGGACGGCCTTGCGCGCCGCTCACCGTCACGCCGGGAGCCATACCTTGAATGGCCAACGAGACGTTCTGCACGGGACGGCTTTCCAACACGGCACTCTCAATTTGAGCCACCGAACCGGTCATGTTCACCTTCTTCTGCGTGCCGTAACCCACGACCACGACCTCTTCCAAGCTCTGGCTGTCTTCCACAAGCTTCACTTGGATGTTTTGCTGCCCTGTGTACTTCACATCTTGCGTGATGTAGCCGATAAAAGAGATTTCGATGACGCTTCCCGGCTTCACCCCGTCGAGCAAAAAGTCACCGTCGAGATTTGTGATGGTGCCGTTGGTGGTCCCTTTCACGAGGACCGAAGCACCGACAATAGGCCCCATGTCGTCCGACACGGTGCCTGTAACCCTTTCATTTTGCTGTGAGCGGTTCACATCATCAATAGAAAGCTTGGATCCGGCGGTTGAATTTGCCGGGAATAGCAGAGTGCCTGCCAATAGCAAGACTAAGCTAATAGGTTTAAGTTTCTTCATCATAATTTGTAAATTTAAATTTAAGATTCACGAATGTCTCTACAAACAAAAGTAGCAATAATTTTCCAATCTACGCATAGTTTACACTAATTAACTACGCAATCGGTTGTTAATAATGCAAAATGTCAATAATTATTCCATATATGAAATAAAATGGATATTTAGGTATTTAATAGTACCTATTATAAAATGCTCTATACAATCACTTGGCATAGCATCCCTTTTGTCTACATTTATTTTTTCATGGCGTAAAGCGGATACAATCCCGGCCGGGACAGTAAGGAAAAGCGGGAAACGATGTAGAAAAACTATAATATCCGGCATTTCAGTCCGAACGACAACCTGAGGTAATCTTTGGGCTTTAAATGATCGGTAAGGGCGCTAATGATATAAAAAGCGCACGAACTCAATTCATAAAAGGACGTGACACTATGGGAAAAAAAGCGGTATGACCCCGGTATTACCCATCGCATGCGCTGCCCAAATAAATATGTGTATGCAAACGGGTGGAAAAGCCATAATACCTTTTTGGATAACGGTCGGGCTCATTCATCCGGAACTCGTTACTGAATACAGTGTTGAAATAAAAGCCGGTGGAAAGTGGCTCCAATGAAAAGTTTTTTCTTAAAACAGACACTCCACAAAATATGATTCTCTTTCAAACTCGAACTCACTTTGGCACTTTTTGAAGAATAACGGGAAATGATGCCGGTGTCCGTACAAGCAGAAGTGGACGCCGGGAAACTGCCGGATATAGGCTTGAAACACTTTCGCCACGTTGTTGTTGAACACCAACTCCGTGGGTTTCGCACGCATCAGAAATTTCTCCTGAAAAGATGACAAGCCAGATTTCATGCGACAACTTCTCACCTTGGAAGACTTTCTGCGCCTCGGGAAACAAGAAAGAGTTCCTCACCGACGAAACGGGCAACCGCCGCTGGCTGCCCTTCGAGGAAGAGAACACCGCCCGCAACCTCGTGCTTGCTTATTACCGCCGTCCCGGTGCAGCCGCCGACGGGAATCCGTTGGTAAAAAACATTGACGCTGTAAAAGCCCGTCGAAACGTCTGCCACGGCTGCCACGCATTTTACCAACAATTTAGGAAAAACACTGTTTTTTATGGCTCCCCTATATAGGGGGTGAGTAAAAAAACCATTTTTTCGGAGATCTTTTATAGAACGTACCAATTGCCATGGCAGCGATTTTATGTAGATATCATAATCATTTGAACATCAAACCATTGAACAAACCGTCAAAAGGCAAAAATGCCACGGAAAAAGCTTTAGGAGCGAATTTGATGCAAAAAACTCCCATTTTCGCTTTCCGCCCCGTTTTTACCGTTTTCACTGCATCTGTTGAAAACCCGTGGCAGAAAACCCACGTTTTCAAGGTGTCACAAATATTTACAGACAAAGTGAAAGAAACCATGCCGCCCCCGTGAACAAAGCCGTAAGAGGAGCCGTAAGCCGCGGACGGTATGCCGCCCGTGCGCTGTAATGGGCAAATGGTTGTCTCAAAGCCGGCATCCTCATCTTCACAGAGATGACACCCTCATCTTCACAGAGATGACACCCTCATCATCGCAGAGATGACACCCTCATCTCTGCAGAGATGACACCCTCATCATCGCAGAGATGATACCCTCATCATCGCAGAGATGACAACCTCATCACGGCAAATTGTGCGCTTGACTGAAGAAAGTGAACTTTGAACTGTAATCCGTTATACTTTGCACTTTAAATCCTGTTCATTTCACTTTAAACTCCCTTTGTTATGATTATGATTTACGTTGTCACCTTTATGCCCTTTGCATTATGCCTGATGCATTAGCCTTGCAGCCGCGCGGCTTACCGCTGTTTGCCCTGCACCTCAAATTGTGTTTGTTATCCCGTGTTTTCAGTCGATTACAACTTATTTGCCTTCGCCCTTTCTGTGTACTTCTATCACCTTGCCAAGATGGTAGACGATAACCCACCACGCGAAACGCTCGACGCGGATGCGGTGCGGCTCGAAAGAGTATCCCGTCACCTCTACGGTCATGGTGTCGCGCTCTTTGGCGTAGCCGACGGCTAAATACAGATACTTGTAGGGTTTGGGCAAGAACGGGAAATGGCCGCCGTTGTAGTCGTCAACCCAATATTCGGTGTCAGGGTCGGTCACGTCGGGATTGAGGGCGTACTTCGTTTTCGCATCCTTAATCAGGTACCTGTTGGCCGTGAAGCCGAGTTTGACCTCTCGGTACTCTTCTTTCTTCGTGCCGGCGAGTATTTGGTCGAAATACACTTGCTTGATGGGCAGGTACAGCGTGTTCTCTTTGTCCGGTGCTTCCATGATTTATACGGTTTTGTTGTTATCAACGCGTCAAAGATACATAATTTGAAAGCAAACGGTTGAATTCTACAGGATAAAGTTGGGGCGATGTTTGGTAAAGAGGCTTTTCTGTATTATATTTGTCATGTTAATCAAATAACCGCATGATGAGAAAAAAAGGGATTGTCACGGTCGTTCTTATGGCCATGGGCATGGCATCGGCAGGCGCGCAGACGTGGCCAGATGCAGCGACGTTGCCTGACGCACAAACGTTGCCTGACACGCAGACATGGCCCGACGCACAGACGCTGCCCGACGCGAGGCAGGTGTTGCCCGACGCGAGGCAGACGTTGGGAACGCTGATGAAAGTGAACGACTATTTCATGAAGAAATGGCCCGACACGGGCGCGCCGACGGTGGTGAACGGGATTGAGCGTTCCAGCAACTTGTGGACACGGGGCGTCTATTATGAAGGGCTGATGGCGCTATACAGCATCCTTCCCCGGGAGGAGTATTATAGGTATATGTACGACTGGGGGGAGGCGCACCACTGGGCCCCGCGCCACGGAAACGCCACGCGCAACGCCGACGATTATTGCTGCAGCCAGCTTTACATCGACATGTACCGCCTGACGCGCGAGTGGCGCATGATACAAAACGCCAAGACGAACATGGACATGATAGTAAACACGCCCCGGGCAAACGACTGGTCGTGGATTGACGCCATACAGATGGGTATGCCTGTATTGGCCAAATTGGGTGTGGTGACGGGAGAGCGTAAGTATTTCGACAAGATGTGGCAGATGTATGCCTACACCCGCAACCGTCACGGCAAGAACGGCCTGTACAACACCACGGAACATCTTTGGTGGAGAGACCGTGATTTCGTGCCTCCTTACCGGGAGCCCAACGGGGAGAACTGCTACTGGAGCCGGGGCAACGGATGGGTTTACGCAGCCTTGGCGCGTGTGATAGACGAGATTCCCGACGGCGAGCCGCACCGCGCCGACTACATAGAGGATTTCCTTGCCATGAGCCGCGCGTTGAAGGATTGCCAGCGGAGCGACGGCTTCTGGAACGTGAGCCTGCACGACGAGACCAACTACGGCGGC
>JAJPYW010000114.1 GCA_021204715.1 Prevotellaceae bacterium | reverse complement strand
AATTACGGGCAATTATATCTGTTCTGAAGCTTTACTTATCCCGAACTCGCGTATTGGTATAGCCGTCGTTGACGTAGTTGTTGTACAAGTCTTCCCAGTACAGCTCCATGTAGTCTTTCAAGCCTACTCTTTTATAATCGGGGCCTTGTCTGGAGGTGAAACCTTGGTTGAACTTTACATTGACCGTGGCTTTTCCACTGTGGCCTTTCTTGCTGGTTATCATCAGCACGCCATTGGCCGCCCGCGCGCCGTACAAGGCCGATGAAGCGGCGTCCTTCAACACCGTGATGCTCTCTATGTCGGAAGGGTTCAAACTGGAAATGGTGCCGGCGAAGGGTATGCCGTCCAATATGATCAACGGGTCGGAAGAGGCACTGTAGGAGCCCACACCCCGGATGCGGATGGAAGGCGACTCGCCGGGCATACCGGTGGAACTGTTTACCGAAACGCCCGAGACGGAACCCAACAGTGCCGTGGTCATGTCCGTGACGGGACGCTGGTCCAATTTGTCGGTACGCAAGACTGAGGCTGAGCCTGTAAAGGTGGATTTCTTGGCTGTGCCGTAAGCCACGACCACCACTTCGTCTATATCCGTGGATTCCGACTCCAACGCGACATGCATGTTGGCGGCTACAGGCAACGACACCGTCTTCATGCCTACGTAGCTCACCCGTATTCTCTTCACGGAGGAAGGCACTCCATTCAGTCTGAATTTACCTTCTAAATCGGTAATGGTTCCCACCGAACTGCCTTCGGCCAATACGGAAGCGCCGGCAATGGGTTCCCCGTCTTCTTTCGAAACGACTGTACCTTGTACCACAGACGGCGTTTGGGCGCTCAAGTCGAATAATAAAGCGTTTGCCGTCAAGAGCAGGCAACACACTATTATCCGTCTACAAAAATTAAAACGCATGTTCTTTTCGAACACTTCTTTTACCTTTTCGTTTTTCATAATCACAACCTATTTGTTAATATGGCTGCAAATATAAGAATAATTGAAACGTAAATACAAAAAATTGTTGCTGAAATATAATCAATAATTGTAATATCGTATCAAACGGATACTAAATCAAGGGAAATGGCTGTCAATTTGCATTGGAATGTTAAAGGGCGGGAAACGGGGCGACAGATGTTTGTCACTCATCCTGCAACAACCAGTCGTAGACGGGGCGGATGTGGACGGGAAGGCCGTTTAGGGTGAGGTCTTCGTATTGGTGGTCGGTGAGCAGCAGAAGTCGCCGGCAACCGGTCTTGGCAGCTACATGGAGCAGGGCGGATAGTTCACGTCGGCGGGTTTTGACATTCGTGATGTCGTAGGATACTTGGATGGCCATGACGGCCCGGTTACCTTGACACACTACGAAATCGCACTCTTTGGTACGGTCGTTATAGTAGTAGATGTCAAGGCCTTGGGGCTTGTGGCGGCGCAAGAGCTCGATGTAGACGATGGTTTCCAAACGACAGCCCAAGTTCTCGCCGGCGAAGGCGTCGGCACGTTTGTTCATTAACGCCACGTCGACAGGATAGACTTTTCCGCCTACCACGCGCAGTTTGCTTTTGAGGGAGTATTTGCGCAGCTCCACCAAGAGGAAGGCTTGACACAGGTAGCTGACATAGTTGCGCGAGGTGTGTTCCGACTTGAAACCGAACAGTTCTTTGAGTGTCTTGTCAACTATGACGGCGGGCGATATGTTCAGCAGGTGGTGTGCCATGCGCTCGAACGCCGCTTTGTAGGAGATTTTGAAGCGCTGTTCTATGTCGCGTTTAAGGATATTGTCTACCAAGGTGTCGACATAGCCGTGGGCTGCGGACATGCGCTGCACTTCCGGGAACCCGCCTTGCTGCATATAGGCGTCGAAAGCGGCCCTGCGCAGGGCGATGGCAAGGGTGGATTGCCCCCGGTTGTCTATCTGCTTGTAGTTGCAAAACTCGGCAAACGAGAAGGGAAAAAGGACGATGGGGTTGTACCGGCCGGTGAGGTGCGTGGCCAATTCACCGCTCAGGAGCTTGGCGTTGGAACCGGTGATGATGACGTGCATGTCGCGGCGCAACAGCCTGTTGACGAACAGAAACCACTCGGGAATGTTCTGCATTTCGTCCAAGAAGAGGTAGTTGAAGTCGCCGTGTATTTTATAGAGCGTTTCCAATACGTCGTTCAAGTCTTCTCCCGTGAGGCGGGCAAGGCGCTCGTCGTCGAAATTCACGTAGGCATACTTCACGCCGGCATGTTGAAGCACATTGTAGCACAAGGTAGATTTACCGCTTCTACGCACGCCGATGACCACTTGGGCTTGGGTGCTTTCCAAGTCGACCGACGCTTCTTCCCTTCGGCGGGAGAAGTGCAGGGCGTGTTTGAGCTTCAACTCTTCCGACTGGTCGGAAAGGATGTTTTCAAGTGTGCGTTTGTCTATCATGACGCAGGTTATTTCACCTGCAAATATAGACTCTTTTTTCTTTAAATGCAATAAATGACATGTTTTTTATGGTTCAGAACGCAATAAATGACATAATTTTTGTAGTTCTTAACGCAATAAATGACATGTTTTAGGTGATACAGAACGCAATAAATGACATGTTTTTACTTAAAGGTATTGGTTTACAGCATGTTTATAATATAAAAAACATGCGGAAGACACGGTGGGATGGGCAACAGCCTTGAACAGGGACGGATGCAAGGGGAGTCTTGAATAGGGGCGGATGCAGGCGGTGCTTTGCATAGGCAGCGGATGCAGGCAGCGCGATTAAATGTGGGGCAGCTCAATGACAAAGGTGGTTCCCTTGCCTTCCTCTGAATGGACGGCTATCTTCCCTTGGTGCAACAAGATGATTTTCTGGGCCAAGGCCATGCCGATGCCGTGGCCCTCGACCATTTTCTCCTGTCCGCCGCGGTAGAAGAGGGTGAAGAGATTCTGTTTGTCGGTCTCGGTCAGGCCGATGCCGTCGTCGGACAGGCGGATAATGGAGCTGCGGTCCCAGTAGGATATTTGGACAAAGGAGGACTTGTCGTTGGAGTATTTGCAATTGTTCTCTATCAGGTTGGAGAAGGCGATGTTCAGCAGGTAGACGTTGCCCATGACCGTGATGAGACGGTCGTCGTCGGCCTCTTCCTCTTCAAACAACAGCTCTATGTGATAGTCGGGATGGGCGCGCAGCAGGAACTGGCGGGCGTCTAAAAGCAGCTCGTCCAAGCGTATCTCCTGCATCTTGATGCGTTCTTTGCCGTAATCGGCTTTGGCCAAGTTCAGCAGGCCGTCGATGAGTTTCTTCATGCGCCCGGCGTCTTGCAGCCCGTTGTGAATGGCCATGCGGTATTGTTCACCAGAACGTTCTTTCTGCAAGCAGAGGTCCAACTCGGCGATGAGTGCGGCCAAGGGCGTGCGCAGCTCGTGGGATACGTTGCTGATGAACATTTTCTGCGAAGTGAATGATTTCTCCAAGCGGTCGAGCAGGTCGTTGAAAGCGGTGCACAGCTCGCCTATCTCGTCTTTCCCGTTCTTCACGGGGAGCCGCTTGGCAATTTGCGAGGCGGAAATGGTCTCTACCTCTTGCACGATGTCGCGTATGGGCTTGAGCGAGGCGCGTGCCAAAAGGTAACAGGCGATGTAGAGCAACAGCAGCCCGATGCAGAAGAGGATGGCCAACGTCTTGCGTAGCTCGCGCAGCGTGGTGTATCCGTAGCTGTCGTAGGCACTGGCGGCAACGATGAATGTTTTGCCCTCAAAGGTGTAGCGTATGCCGATGCATTGCTCCTGCCCGTCGTAGAACTCCACATCTTTCTTTTGCAGCAGACTCTGCAGCAGCCGCCGGCTCTTGATGGTGTCGTTGTCGGCGGTGTCGCAATAGAGCAACTTGAAGTCGGTGGAGTAGACGGCCAGCTCTATTTCATTGATGAACTGGCGGTTGTTCAGGTAAATGGCGTGCATGGTGGGGGCGTCCACCCGGTTGCGCAGGAACAGTTGCGCTTTGGTGGCCGCCTCGCTCTTCAAATCGTGGAAAAAGGTGCGGCTTCGCGAGTGCTCGCTCACAAAATATATCATCACCAAGCACAACAGGAAGACGGTAGCGGTGACGAAGGTGTGTTTCAGGGTGAGTGCGGTGCGGATTTTCATGGTTTGTCCGTCAGGATGAAGCCTACGCCTTGCTTGGTATGAATCAATTTGGTGTCGAAGTCACGGTCAATCTTCTTGCGCAGGTAGTTGATGTAGACGTCGATGAAGTTGGTGCCCGTGTCGAAATGGGTGTTCCACACCTTCCCGGCTATCTCCATGCGGCTGATTACCTTCTCGGCATTCTCGGTCATGTAGACCAAAAGGTTGTACTCCTTGGGAGAGAGCTTCACCGGCCGGCCGCCCCGTTTCACCTCGTGGCGGTTCAGGTCTATGACAAGGTCGGCATACACCAATTGCGTGGGCCGGCCGGCACCCGCGGCGGCGTCGCGTTTCAAGAGCACCTTGACACGTGCCAGCAGCTCGCGGAAGTCGAAAGGCTTCACCATATAGTCGTCGGCGCCGGCGTCGAATCCCTCCAACTTGTCGTCGGCCGTTCCCAAGGCGGTGAGCATCAACACGGGTATCTGCATGTTCATCTTGCGGATTTCCTTGCACAGCTCGAAACCGTCCAACTTGGGCAGGATGACGTCGGAGATGACCAACTGGAACGGCTGGGATTGGAACAGGCGCAGGCCCATGGCACCGTCGTAGGCCACCATCGTTTGGTATCCGTTCTCTTCCAAACCTATTTTCAGCAGGTCGGCCACCCGCTTCTCGTCTTCAACGATCAGTATTGTCTGCATGGCTGTTGTTTGTATGGAAGGTGTGTCTTTCGACACACCTTCCCATGTCAAAACAGCTTGGCCGGGTAAGTGCCCGCGTCGACCAAGGCCTGTATCTTGTCGACCACGCCCTGACGGTCTTCAGGATAGGTTACGCCGAACCATACGCTGGTGGTGTCGAGCACTTCGCACGTGGCGGTGCCTTCGGTGATGAGCTTGTCCATCATCAGCGGGATGAAGAACTCGCTCTTCAAGTTCTCCATGTTCTTGGGGTTGGCAAGGAAAGACTTGAAGTAGTCGGCGCTGTAGGCGAAATAGTCGGGGGTGAAGCCCCAGAAGTTCATGCTCACGGGCGTGTTCTCGGGTGTAACGGCCCACTCGCCGTTGTCGTCCACATATTTCACCTCTCCGTCGATGCGCATAATCTTGGTGCGCTCCACCACGGTAGTGAGCAGGTTCTTCTCGTTCGTGCCGCACAGACCGCGCGATACCGTGCCGCTTTCACTCAACGTGTTGCACACACGGAAACCCACCATGGCGTAAGCATTCTTGGAACCTTCGGGCAGGGCGGAAAGGAACTTGCCCATCACCTCGAAGGAGTTGCGTCCGTAGAAGTCGTCGCAGTTG
>JAJPYW010000257.1 GCA_021204715.1 Prevotellaceae bacterium | reverse complement strand
AATACTATCGTTATAATCTCATCCATACTTTCATTAGGATGAGTGGAAGCGCTTCTATCCACCGAGTCGAAGCACTCTCATTCACGGCTCCCTGCCTTGCCACACAACTCCTTGATGGCTTGGCAAATCTCCTCCATCAACCATTTGGGCGTGGAAGTCGCCCCGCAGATGCCTATGGAAGAAGCTCCCGAGAGCAACCTTCGGTCTATCTCTTCCACACTGTCAATCAAGTGGGAGTTGGGGTTGACCGTGCGACATTCACCGAACAGAATCTTCCCGTTGGAACTCTTCTTGCCGCTCACGAAGAATATCAAGTCGTGCGCGGCGGCGAACTTGCGGATGTGGGGTATGCGGTTGGCCACTTGCCGGCATATAGTGTCGTAGTACTCGAAGGTGGCTTGCGGTGAGATGTGTTCCCGGATGTACTCCACAATCCGGCGGAACTCCTCCAACGACTTGGTGGTCTGTGAGTACAAGCGTATGCTCTTGTTGAAATCGAGCTTTGCCGCCTCCTCCAAGTTCTCGATGACAATGGCCCTGCCCGCCGTCTGCCCCACCAATCCCAACACTTCGGCGTGTCCGTTCTTTCCGAAGATGACGATCTGTTTCTCTTCTTCGCCGGCCTGCAAGAACTCCTGCTCTATTCTCTTCTGCAGGCGCAACACCACCGGGCAGGTGGCGTCTATGATGTCGATGCCGTTCCGCTTGGCAAGCTCGTAGGTTTCGGGCGGCTCCCCGTGCGCGCGCAGCAGCATCTTGGCATTGTGCAGCCGGCTGAACTCCCCGTGGCCTATAGTGACAAGCCCCATGGCCTTGAGACGGTCTACTTCGCGGTTGTTGTGCACGATGTCGCCAAGACAGTATAGGGTGCCGCCCCTGGCCAGCTCCTCTTCGGCTTTGTCGATGGCGGTGGTGACGCCGAAACAGAAGCCGGAACGCTCGTCTATCTCTACATTGAGCATCTTCTTTCTTGTGGGATGTTGCATGGGAAGCGGTTACTCCGCGGCGGCCTCATGGAAGCGGTCGAGCAACCATGCGGATTGTTGGGGAATGTTCATTTCACTGTTGTCGAGCAAAATGGCGTCGGCCGCTTGTCGCAAGGGGCTTACCTCGCGGTGCAGGTCTATGTAGTCCCGTTGTTTCACGTTCTCCAATATCTCGGCGAGACTCGCGTTCTCTCCTTTGGCCTGCAACTCGTCGTAGCGGCGGCGGGCGCGTATCTGGGCCGTGGCGGTGACAAACACTTTCAGCTCGGCGTCGGGAAATACGGTGGTGCCTATGTCGCGGCCGTCCATCACGATGCCTTTGGCACGGCCCATGGCTTGCTGTGCGGCTACCATCGCTTCCCTTACGAAAGGCAGCGCGGCCACCGGGCTCACGTGCGAGGAGACTTCCATGGTGCGTATGCGGCTCTCCACGTTCACCCCGTTCAAATAGGTGTCGGGGTATCCTGTCTGCGGGTTGAGCTTGAAGGTGATGCGGACATCGGGCATACAGGTTTCCAAGCGCAGCTTGTTTATGTTGCCTTCCTTGTCGATGAGTCCGCTGTCCAAGCAATAGAGGGTAACTGCCCGGTACATGGCCCCACTGTCTATGTAGATGTATCCTATTTCCTTGGCAAGTGCTTTGGCCATGGTGCTTTTCCCGCACGAGGAGTAGCCGTCGATGGCGATGGTAATCTTCTTCATTGTTCTTTTACAAAAAAAATGGTTGTTTCCTATTAATTTTTTATCTCCAAAGATACGTTCTTTTTAAAATATATCATTACATTTGTGCCAGAATTAGCGAGTAATTGCACCGAAGGATTAAAAAAACGAAAATTGAGGGCTGTGTTGTTTAAAAAAACGGCTCGACAAGTAGATTCGTAAATATAAAGTGCTATATTTGCCCATTGGGAAACACTAAAATTATAATATATATTATGGAAATTAAGAAATCGCCTAAAGCGGACTTGGAAAACAAAAAGTCAACTTGGTTGCTTGTCGGTTATGTAATCGTGCTCGGAATCATGTTTGTCGCTTTTGAATGGTCGGAACGCGACATCAAGATCGATTTGAGCCAGGCCGTCACCGACCTCGTATTTGAAGAGGAAATCATTCCTATCACTGAACAACCCGAGCAGGTGGCTCCTCCCCCTCCCGAGGCTCCCACTATTGCCGAGACGCTGACTATCGTGGAAGATGATGCCGATGTAGAAGAGTCGGTCATCGCCTCCAGCGAGGAAACGAACCAGGCAGTCGAAATCAAGTATGTCCCCGTGGCAGTTGAAGAGGACGAGCCTGAAGAGCAGACCATTTTCGAGGTCGTAGAGCAGATGCCCGAATTCCCCGACGGCGGTATGCAAGGTTTGATGCAGTACTTGAGCAAGAACATCAAGTATCCGACTATCGCAGCCGAGAACGGTACGCAAGGCCGTGTTACGGTGCAGTTCGTGGTCAACAGGGATGGCAGTATCGTAGACGCGACAGTATTGAGAGGTGTAGACCCCTATTTGGACAAGGAAGCCATCCGCGTGATCAGCGGTATGCCGAAATGGAAACCCGGCATGCAGCGTGGTAAACCGGTGCGTGTGAAATATACGGTACCTGTAATGTTCAGGTTGCAGTAATAGAAGATATAGTATAAAAAGAGGCTGCCACGGCAGCCTCTTTTTATTCACGCTTGTCCGCTTTACAGCCTTTTCCTATCCATCCTGTTTATATTCCAAACCTTCGGCCCGCTTCTTGCGCGGGCTGCCATTTCATGCCTCTCATGTATACCTCAGACAAGCTTCTTTCTCTTGTGGACGACTACATCGCACGTCTTTGTTTTGACCGTCAACCGGCCGGTTTGTACAACCCGGTGGTTTATGTCCTCTCTATGGGAGGGAAACGGTTGCGCCCCTTGTTGATGCTGTTGGCTTACAATCTCTACCGCGAAGACGTGGAGCGCGTCCTTCCTTCGGCCGCCGGCATCGAGATTTACCACAACTATACCTTGCTGCACGATGACTTGATGGACCGTGCCGACTTGCGCCGCGGCAAAACCACCGTACACAAACTGTGGAACGACAATGTAGCCATCCTTTCGGGCGACGCCATGTTGGTGCTGGCCTATCAATACATGGCCCGGTGTGCCGATGCGCGGTTGAAAGAAGTGATGGACCTCTTCAGCCACACCGCCTTGGAGATTTGTGAAGGCCAGCAATGGGACATGGAGTTTGAAAGCCGCCTCGATGTATCGGAAGCGGAGTATATCGAGATGATACGTTTGAAGACTTCCGTGCTGCTTGCGGCGAGCTTGAAGACGGGGGCGTTGTTGGCCGGAGCGCCGCAAGCGGATGCCGACGCACTCTATCAGACCGGCGTCTCCATGGGATTGGCTTTCCAGCTGCGCGACGATTGGCTCGATGTCTATGGCGACACGGCGCGCTTCGGCAAGAACATCGGCGGAGACATTCTTTGCAACAAGAAGACTTTCCTCTTGGTAAAGGCCTTGGAATGTGCTTCGGGAGAAACCGCGTGCCAATTGAAGCGGTGGTTGGAAGCCGACTGTCCCGACGCGGCCGAGAAGGTGGCTGCCGTGACCGCTTTGTATGACCGCTTGGGTGTGGGCCCGATGTGTGAAGCGCGCGTCGAGGCATACAGCACCCGCGCGTTGGCTTGCCTTGATTCCGTTGCCCTGCCTGCCGCCCGCAAGCACGAATTGGAAGGGTTGGTAAGGAAATTGGTTCACCGTGAAGTCTGATTAACCCGTCGCTTCCCATGCCATACAGAAGATTGCCGAATACGGACCAAGCGCGCATACGGGCACTGAAAACAGTGGTCGAGAAAGTAGACATATATAATATGTATAACTCGCTCGTCTCTTTCGAGACGTTGCGCGCCGCGCAGAACTTCCTCACCAAGTTCGAGGCCGCCCATTCCTATTATATGGATTGCTTCATGCGCCAGTCGCAAGCGGGCAGCAAGCACCACGCCAATGTGCGCACCGCGCGCTTGTACATCTCCCATTTCATTCAAGTGTTGAACTTGGCGGCTATCCGCTCGGAGGTGCGCATGTCGCAGAAAGCCCTCTACGGATTGGACGTGAAGAGCAACACCGTTCCCGACTTGTCCACGGAGAGCGCGTTGGCCGAGTGGGGCCGGCGCGTCATCGACGGCGAGGGAAAGCGCACCGCCCAAGGCGGCATCCCCATTTACAATCCCACCATTGCCAAGGTGAAAGTACACTACGACATCTTCATGGAGAGCTACGGACGGCAACACAATTACCAAGCCACGACGGCGCGCAGCTTGGAGGCGTTGGCAGCCATGCGTGCCCAGGCCGACGCTTTGATATTGGATATATGGAACCAAGTAGAGGCGCACTTCGAGAATGTTCTTCCGCTTAAACAACGGTTGGAGTCTTGCCGGGAGTATGGTGTGGTCTACTATTACCGCACCGGCGAGAAGCCTTTGGAGTAATGCGGCCCGCCACACACTTGGTCTATTCCCGTTTCAGATTAATGTAGAGAGTCATGATGAACTTGGTCGATTCCCATTCCCATCTCTTCTTGGAAGAGTTCGCCGACGATTTACCCGAGGTGATGGCGCGTGCCCGCGAAGCGGGCGTGACACACATCTTCATGCCCAACATCGACTCCACCACCATTGAACCCATGAACAAGGTGTGCTCGGAGTATGCGGGCTACTGCTTCCCCATGATAGGCCTGCATCCCACTTCCGTCGACGGGCGGTGGCAAGAAGAGCTGGCTGTCGTGGCCCGTGAGTTGGAGACGCACAGTCAGTATGTGGCGGTGGGCGAGATAGGCATGGACCTCTATTGGGACACCACCTACGAAGAGGCGCAACGGGAAGTGCTCAAACAGCAATTGGCTTGGGCTTTGACCTACAACCTGCCGGTTGTGTTGCATTGCCGCGAGGCTTTCGGGCAAGTGTGCGACTTGTTGGAACCTTACAAGCACACGCCGCTTCGGGGCATCTTCCACAGCTTTATGGGCACCAAGGAAGAGGCGCGGCGGCTGCTTGCGTTCCCCCGCTTCTTGGCGGGTGTCAACGGTGCGGTTACCTTTAAGAAATCCACCTTGCCCGAAGTGCTGCCCGCCATTCCTTTGGAGCGGATAGTCTTGGAGACGGACGCTCCTTACCTCACGCCCGTACCTTACCGCGGCCGCCGCAACGAGAGCTCCTACCTCAAGGAGACCTTGGTTAGAGTGGCCGCCGTCTACCAAGAACCGGTAGAAACAGTGGCGCGGATAACCACGGAGAATGCTTTAAAAGTGTTTGGAATGTTCAAATAACGTTTCTTAGATTTTAAAGTTTACTAATTTTTTAATCTTATTCGATATTAATCTGAGATAATGAGGCATCAAAACAAAAAAAAAGATACATTTGTAGCTGAAAAGTGTTGGGAGTTCATATTTTT
>JAJPYW010000293.1 GCA_021204715.1 Prevotellaceae bacterium | reverse complement strand
TGATGAGGCTCGACTTGCCCACGTTGGAGCGGCCTATGAAGGCGTATTCGGGCAGGCGTCCTTGGGGACACTTGGCTACGTCGGTATTGCTGATGACGAACTCCGCGCTGGTTATTTCCATTGGAACGGCCATGGTGGTGGTGTTTTGTGGTGTGTGTTACATTTCCGTCGGCAAAAGTAATACTAATTTCAGTAATATCGCGCATGAATGGGGAATTCTGTTTATCTTTGCCTGTCAAATAGTGCAATCTGCGATGAACGGACAATACCCTTCCTTGTTGTTGGAAAAGGCTGTGGGCGAGTTTGCCAAGCTGCCCGGCATAGGCCGCAAGAGCGCCATGCGCTTGGTGCTTTACCTGCTAAGGCAGGACACCGCCGCGGTGGAGGCTTTCGGCGAGGCCATTGTCACGTTGAAGCGCGAAGTGAAGTATTGCAAGGTGTGCCACAACATCTCCGATACCGATGTGTGCGGCATCTGCTCCAACCCCCGCCGCGACGCTTCCACCATCTGCGTGGTGGAGAGCATACGCGACGTCATGGCGGTGGAGGCCACCCAGCAATACTTCGGCGTGTACCATGTATTGGGTGGCGTCATTTCGCCCATGGACGGCATAGGCCCGGACGACTTGCAGATTGACAGCTTGGTGCAAAGGGTGGAACAGGGCGGCATCGCCGAGGTGGTGTTGGCGCTAAGCTCCACCATGGAGGGCGACACGACAAACTTCTTCATATACCGCCTGCTGGAACACACGGGCGTGAAGGTCTCCATCATCGCGCGGGGCATATCGGTGGGCGACGAATTAGAGTATGCCGACGAGGTGACGCTTGGACGCAGCATTGTGAACCGCACGCGCTTCACGGGGCCGGCGTAAGCAAGGTATATGTGGATGGTGTTATGTGAATTAACTACCATGGAAGAGACGATAAGAAAGACGGAAAGGCTTATACAGTGGATGTACCTTTGCTTCTGGCTGCTGCCCTTGGCAGTGGTGGTGTGCGGAGAGGCAGGCGGCGACTGGGTAGGCAGCTTGGCCGAGGTGAAGCGCGCGGCCTACTGGTCGCAAGCGGCGGTCATCCTGCTCACGGCTGTATGCATCCCGCTTTCGCTGAAACTCTTCTCTTGGGTGTTGGCCGGCAAGGTGAACACGGTGCCGCTTGACAAGGCGTTGCCGCTTTACGCGCGCTGGTGCGGCATCCGCTTGGCACTGCTGCTCATACCCGCGTTGGCAGGCGTGCTCTCTTATTATCTTTTCTTGAACAACACCGGCCTGCTTTGTAGCATGATGGCTTTGGTGGCCTCGCTCTTCTGCGTGCCGGGCAAGGGGCGCTTGCGCAGGGACTTGCATATAGAAAAGGACGACAACCGGTAAAGGATAGAAGAGGATATTGTCATGGCGCTATTCGATTATTTGGCATTGGGCTTGATACACTGGCTGCACCAGACAGGCAAAGAGCAACAGCGGCGCATGGCCGCGCAGCAGGCCCGTGAAGAAGCGGAGGAAGAAGAAGAGGAGAGAGCGGAAGAGGAGGAATACAGAGAGCTCGACGCCTTGGATGCGGAAGACGACGCCTTATATGACGACTTGTATGCGGATGACGACGAAGAAGATGAGGAGGAAGACGACGAAGATGACGAAGATGATGACGATGACAACGATTAGATTATAATATAAACAGTGCGGACGATGGGAAATGCCTATTTCAGTGGTGAATTGGTTTACTTGCGCGCCGTGGAGCCGGAAGATTTGGAAGTGCTCTACAGCTTGGAGAACGACCCGCGTATGTGGAACGTCTCCAACTTTACCGTGCCCTATTCCAAGTATGCGCTGAAACACTACATAGAGAGCTCGGCCTACGACATGTTTGCCGACCGCCAGTTGCGGCTTGTCATTGTGAGCCGCCAAGAAGGGGTTGTGGCGGGCACCGTCGACATTACCGACTTTGTGCCATTGCACGCAAGGGGCGAAGTGGGCGTGGCGGTCTTGAAAGAATATCAGGGACGCGGCTATGCCACGGAGGCGTTGCAGCTGCTGTGCAACTACGCTTTCCGCTTCTTGTTCTTCAGGCAGTTGGTGGCCCACGTGGTGGCCGACAACACGACTTGCCTGCACGTGTTCACTTCCTGCGGATTTGAACAGTGCGGTTACTTGAAGGCGTGGTGGATGATAGAGGGCGAGCCGCGCGACGTGCTTTTGTTGCAATGCATAAATAAGGGGATGTGTCAAAAGACACATCCCCGGGGACCTTGCTTGACCACCCCTCCAAGATAGCTCATCTTCCCCTCGAAGAGGGGGAGGCTTGGTCGGCCTACGGCCTCCGAAGTGCCTTTTTTACACCCCTGCGTAATCAATTAAGCGTCGGTATCTTTGGGAAGCGCGACCACACTTCATACTTGCCGCCCAACCTCACGAGCGCGTTCTTCCACAGGCTTTTGGTGGTTTCCACGTCCATGAGCGTGTGTATCTTCTCTTTGCCCACGAGCCACGAGTTCTGCTTCAATTCACGTTCCAACTGCTCGTTGTCCCAACCGGAATAACCCAAGAAGAAACGTATCGTGCCTTTTATGGGGTTGCCTTGCAGCACGTAGGCTTTAACGGCGTCGAAATCGCCGTTCAAGTAGAAGCCTTTGTCTATGGGAAAGGCGCCGGGAATATCCCCTATCGTGTGCAGGTAGAAGAGCGTGTCGGTGCCAAGCGGCCCACCGCGGTAGATGGGGATGCGTTCCAACGCCTCGAAATCGCTGAATACATCGTTCAACCTGAGGGGCAACGATTTGTTCATGATGAGCCCCATGCTGCCGTCTTGGGTGTGCTCCACAAGCAAGACGACGGTACGGCTGAAGGTGTTGTCGCACAGGAAAGGCTCGGCTATCAACACCCTTCCCTGCTTGGGCACCATATTATTCGTTTCTATTTTGAAGATTTCAGCGTAGGAATTCATGCCTCTAATATAAAGGCATTTCTTCTACCTACCAAATAATTTGGCAATTAATTTCTGAAATTTTTCAATCACCGAGCAACGCCTTCTCCGCCGCCTCCATGGTTTGGAAGTTGAAGCCTTCCACCACACGCTGCATCAAGGCGGCAATTTGGTCGTTGCACAGGTTGCCTATGCTGCCTTCATGGGTGTGGTGCACCGTCTTGCAAGGCGTGAAACGGCCTGCCTCGATGTCCAATCCCACCTGCTTGTAAGCGTCGCGGAAGGGCATGCCCTCACGCGCCAAGCGGTTCACCTCTTCCACGCTGAATATGGGGTTGTACTTGTCGTCATCCAAGATGTGCTCGTTCACTTTAATGCGCTCCACTATCCATGCGGTCATGGCAAGGCAGTCGTCGAGCTCGTCGAAGGCGGGCAGAAAGAGCTCTTTGATGATTTGCAAGTCGCGGAAATAACCCGACGGCAGGTTGCCCGCTATCATCATGATTTGCCCGGGCAGCGACTGCAGCTTGTTGCACTTGGCACGGGTGAGCTCGAACACGTCGGGGTTCTTCTTGTGGGGCATGATGCTCGAGCCGGTGGTGCACTCGTCGGGCAGCTTCACAAAGCCGAAGTTCTGGCTGTTGAAAAGGCAGGCGTCGTAGGCGAGCTTGGACACGGTGCCGGCGATGCCTGCCAAGGCGAAGGCCACGTCGCGTTCCATCTTGCCGCGCCCCATTTGTGCGTAGACCACGTTGTAGTCGAGCGAGTCGAAGCCAAGCAAGCGGGTGGTCATGGCGCGGTCTAAAGGGAAGGAGGAACCGTAGCCGGCGGCCGAGCCCAAGGGGTTGCGGTTGCATATCTTGAAGGCGGCTTGCAGCAAGAGCATGTCGTCTACAAGGCTTTCGGCGTAGGCGCCGAACCACAGCCCGAAGGAGGAGGGCATGGCTATCTGCAGGTGGGTGTAGCCGGGCATCAACACCGCTTTATACCGCTCGCTTTGGGCGAGCAGCGTGTGGAAGAGCCGCTGCACGCTTTCGGCCGTCTGCTTGATGCGGGCGCGGGTGAAGAGCTTCAAGTCGAGCAGCACTTGGTCGTTGCGCGAGCGGCCGCTGTGTATCTTCTTGCCCACATCGCCCAATTTGCGGGTGAGTATCAGCTCTACTTGGGAGTGCACGTCTTCCACACCCTCCTCAATGGTGAACTCACCCTTTTCGGCCCGGGCGTATATCTGCTTCAACTCGGCCAAAAGGCACGCGAGCTCGGCTTTCGTGAGCAAGCCTATGTGCTCCAACATGGTGATGTGGGCCATGGAGCCAAGCACGTCATACTTGGCCAAGTAGAGGTCCATTTCACGGTCGCGGCCTATGGTGTACCGTTCAATCTCTTTGTTTACCTCGACGGATTTCTCCCAAAGTTTCTGCCCCATAAACGGAATGATTTAAATGGAATGGTATCGGGCGGAGTCAATAGGAGATGAGTGCCAGCCTTTCGGCCATCTTCTCCAACCCCTCCTGCAACGGTTTCTGCACCATGACCTTCATGAAGGCGTTCAGCTCCATGCCTACGGTGACTTTTATCTTGCAGGCACAGTCGGAAGTGGGTACTATCTGTATCCACATATTGAAAGGCAGCGGCGAGACGGTGGTGCCGAACTTGATGCATTTACAGGGCTCTCTCTCTACAATCTGCAATACAATCTTGCCCATGGGAGGCATCTCGAACGACAGGGAATCGGCGTCGAAAGTCAAGTCTTTCACCTTGTCCGGCGGCACGTTCTCCTTGAAGGCTTCAAGGTTACGCAGGTCCGACAACTTCTCGTACACGGCCGCTTGCGGGGCCGCTATCATCTTTACGCTACTTTCAAATTTGGTCATGCTACAAACGCGCTAAAACAATGAAAAGAACAACCCGGACACCGGGTGCCGGACGGTTCTTTTCCATCGTGGGTGATATTTTTATTGAAAAACTCCCGTCATTTACCGGCGTCCCAATGGGCGGGATCTTTACGCCACTCGTTCAACGTCTCCACTTCGCTCTCTTGGATGTAGCCCGTGCGCAACGCGGCTTCCAATACGGCCTCGTAGTTGGTGAGCGTCACCAAGGGTACTTTGGCCTCCTTGAAGGCTTTCTCGGCAATGGGGAATCCGTAAGTATAGGCGGCCACCATGCCGATGACTTCGCATCCGTCGCGGCGTATGGCTTCCACCGCCTTGAGGCTGCTGCCGCCCGTCGAGATGAGGTCTTCCACCACCACCACTTTCATGCCGGGGCGCAACTCGCCTTCAATCAAGTTCTCCAAGCCGTGGTCTTTGGGTGTGGAACGCACGTACACAAAGGGCAGGTTCAGCGCGTCGGCCACCAAAGCTCCTTGCGGAATGGCGCCCGTGGCCACGCCTGCAATGGCGTCTACTGAACTGTACCGTTCCAATATCAGGCGGGTGGTCTCCACCTTGACGAAACTGCGCAGCGAGGGGTAAGAAAGGGTCTTGCGGTTGTCGCAATAAAAGGGCGATTTCCAGCCCGACG
>JAJPYW010000226.1:14906-23585 GCA_021204715.1 Prevotellaceae bacterium | reverse complement strand
CAAGGCCTGCCGGTAATAGCTGATGTCGTGGGGGAAGAACCCCATGATTCTATAAAAACAAAGATAAGACTCTTTGTCCTTACGGAACAAGAACCTTATCTTGTCAATTTGATTGCGCAACACGGCCGTATTATCCTACATATTTTTTGAAGATGACACAAGCATTGTGGCCGCCGAATCCGAACGTGTTGGACAGCACGGCTTCCACGTTCCGTTTCTGGGCCTTGTTGAAAGTGAAATTCAACCGGTAGTCGATTTGCCCGTCATTGTCGTTCTCATCGTGGTTGATGGTCGGAGGAATGATGCCGTTCTGTATGGCAAGGATGCTCACGATTGCTTCTACCGCGCCGGCGGCGCCAAGCAAGTGTCCCGTCATCGACTTGGTAGAACTGATGTTCAATTTGTAAGCGTGTCCGCCAAACACCTCCAAGATGGCTTTTACCTCGGAGAGGTCGCCCACGGGTGTCGATGTACCGTGTACGTTGATGTAATCAATGGCTTCGGGCTTCATTCCCGCATCTTCCAACGCGTTCCGCATCACCAATTTGGCTCCCAAACCTTCCGGATGGGAGGCTGTGAGGTGGTAAGCGTCGGCCGACATGCCCACACCGGCCAATTCAGCATAAATCCTCGCACCGCGTGCCTTGGCGTGCTCCAACTCCTCCAATACCAAGCAACCGCCGCCTTCACCCATGATGAAACCATCGCGGCTGGCGCTGAACGGGCGCGATGCCGTCTTGGGGGAATCGTTCCGTGTGGAGAGGGCGTGCATGGCGTTGAAACCACCCACACCGCAAGCGGCGATGGCAGCTTCCGAACCACCGCTCAAAATCACGTTGGCCTTCCCCAAGCGGAGCAGGTTGAAGGCATCGGCAATGGCGTTGGTCGAGGTGGCGCAGGCTGAACACGTGGCATAGTTGGGCCCGTGGAAGCCATATAAGATAGAGATTTGTCCGGCAGCGATGTCTGAAATCATTTTGGGGATGAAGAACGGGTTGAACCTTGGACCTGTCTCGTGGTGGAGGGCATAATTGCCGGCTTCCTCTTCGAACGTGCGTATGCCGCCGATGCCGGCGCCGAATATCACGCCTATTCTGTTCAAGTCCTCTTTCTCTACATCAAGCCCTGAATCGGCTACCGCTTGTATGGCCACGCCGATGGCGAACTGCGTGTACAGGTCCATCTTGCGCGCTTCCTTTCGGTCTATGTAGAGGGTAGGGTCGAAGTCCTTCACCTCACAAGCGAACTGCGTCTTGAAAAGTGAGGCGTCGAAATGCGTAATGGGCCCGGCTCCGCTAACTCCATTTACAAGGTTTTCCCAAAACTCGGGGACGGTATTGCCAATGGGGGTAATGGCACCCAGGCCCGTTACTACAACTCTTTTTAATTCCATGCTTGAAAGACGAGGATAAAAATTACTTGGCGTGCTCTTCGATATAAGCTATCGCTTCGCCCACATTCGTAATTTTTTCGGCTTGGTCATCGGGAATGGAGATCCCGAATTCCTTCTCGAATTCCATGATAAGTTCAACAGTGTCAAGGGAGTCGGCACCCAAATCGTTTGTGAAGCTGGCTTCATTGGTAACTTCCGATTCTTCAACGCCCAATTTGTCGATAATAATAGCTTTCACCCTTGATTCAATTTCTGACATAACTTTAATTTTTAAATTAATAAATGGTTTTAATACTATAATTTGCGTGCAAAGGAATAAAGTTTTATCATTCCCTGCAAATAATTATAGAATTAAATGCAATGTTTTGCACATTTTTCACTGTTTTGTGCAACTATTGTGACTTTCTGCCGTCCAAAGCTTCATAATAGAACCATTCATTCAATGGTGATCGTGTAGGCCTGCGGTTCCCTGCGCAAGGGGTATGCCCCACGTAACTGTTCGAACAGCTCCGGGTGGGCTTTCAAGGCAACGTCGTCGCGGAGGGGATTGTAGATTTTCAAATAGGCCGCTTCAAGGCTCGCGGCGCTGATGACGGGCTGCGGCGGTGCGGGCGGCACGATGCTGTAGGATGCCTGCAAATGAAAGTGGCGGCAAAGGGCGTCCAAAACCATGCGCGTGGCGTTTGCTTTCCCGTCGGCCGAATAGCCGGCTATGTGCGGCGTGCCGATGAATACCTTATATAATAAGGAGCGGTCTATGTCCGGCTCGCGCTCCCACACGTCGATGACCGCTTCCGACACTCTTCCCTTGTCCAACGCCGCTGTCAACGCCGCCGTATCCACCACCTCTCCCCGTGAGGTGTTGATAAGGACGGGGCAGCGCTTCAAAGATTGGAAGAAGGCGTGGCCGGCCAAGTGGAATGTCTTGTAAATTCCATCGTTGTTTAAGGGTACATGGAAAGAGACGATGTCACACCGCGCGGCCATTTCCTCCAAGGAGACAAAGCCCATGTTCCCTTCCCTGTCTGCCCTCAGCGTGTCGTTCAGCAGCACGGAAAGCCCCATCTCACGAGCCATCCGGGCTACCCCGCTACCTACATGGCCTGCCCCCACAATGCCCATTGTAGCCCCTTTTAACTTGACTCCTCTTTCCTGTTGCAACAAAATGAGTGCCGACTGCACGTACTGCACTACCGAAGCCGCGTTGCAGCCCGGCGCGTTGGTCCAAGCGATGCCCGCTTCCCGGCAATAGGCTGTATCTATGTGGTCGAAACCTATGGTGGCCGTGGCGATGAACCGCACCCCGCTTCCCGCCAAGAGCGCGCGGCCGCAACGGGTACGGGTACGCACAACCAATGCGTCGGCTCCCTTTATCAAGGCAGGCGTGAAAGCCTTGCCGGGTGCGAAAACCACCTCGCCGGCTATCTGTCTGACAGCCTTTTCAATGTAAGGTATCTTGTCGTCTACAATGATTCTCATCTTTTTCTTTTAAAGTTATCGGTTGTCAGTCAATGGTCCTTGTTGTTACTATAAGATTATGCCTTTTCACCGTGTCTTTACCTTCCCAGGCCTCCCCTATAAGGGGAGGCTTGGGAAGGGTGGTCAAGCAATGTCCCCGAGGGGGATGTGTCAAAAGACACATCCCCCTCGATATCCCAAGAGCGGCAAAGTTAGTGAATAATAGCGACAAACGTTGGCCGTATGCAAATAATTGCATAGTTTTGCCCGTTCATTTACAGTAGATACAAGAGGGAACCGGCACGCTCATCTTCACAGAGATGGCACCCTCATCTTCGCAGAGATGGCACCTTCATCTTCACAGAGATGACCACCTCATCTCTGCAGAGATGACACCCTCATCTTCACAGAGATGACACCCTCGTCTTCACAGAGATGAATCCCGTGTCATATTCGTGGGAGCGACAATCGGACGCGGTTGTTGTAGAATTCCCACAAGTGTCCAGAAATAACCGGTTACTTGTCCTGCGACCGCCATAACAACAAAGCAGCCTCTATGGTGTCGTCCATGTCGGCGTAGGTATATTGGGCCAACCGGCCGCTGAAAAGAACGTCGGGCCTTTGGGCTGCCAAGGCTTGATAGGCTTGGAAAATACGGGTGTTGGCGGCGTCGTTCACGGGGTAGTAAGGCTCTTTGCCCGGGGCGAAGCTGTCGGGATACTCGTAGGTGATGACGGTAGAGGGTTGCTTGCCGAACTCGAAATGCTTGTGCTCGATGATGCGGGTGTAAGGGGTTTCGCGGTCGGTATAGTTCACTACGGCGTTGCCTTGGAAATCGGCCGTGTGGGGCAGTTCGCGCTCCTCGAAGCGCAGGCTGCGGTACTCCAAGCGGCCGCAAGCGTAGTCGAAGTACTCGTCGATGCAACCCGTGTAGAGCACCTTGCCGGCCAAGCGGTCGAGTGCCGGGCGCTCCTTGATGTAGTCTACGCCGCTGCGCACCTCCACGCCTTCCAACAGTTTTTCTGTCAGCTTGTTGTAGCCGCCAATGGGGATGCCTTGGTAGGCGTCGTTGAAGTAGTTGTTGTCGAAAACAAAGCGCAGGGGCACACGCTTGATGATGAAGGCGGGAAGCTCGGTGGCGGCCCGTCCCCACTGCTTTTCGGTATAGCCTTTAATAAGCCGCTCGTAGATGTCGCGTCCGCAGAGTTTCAAGGCTTGCTCCTCCAAGTTCTTGGGCTCTGTAATGTGCGCGTATTCCCGGCACTGCTCCTTTATTGTCTCTTTAGCTTCGGCGGGGGTGCGCACGCTCCAAAGTTGGTAGAAGGTGTTCATGTTGAAGGGCAGGTTGTAGAGCTTCCCCTTGTAGTTGGCTATGGGGGAGTTGGTGTAGCGGTTGAACTCCACCAGCGCGTTCACGTAGTCCCACACTTCGCGGTTGTCCGTATGGAAAATGTGGGCGCCGTACTTGTGCACGTGGATGCCGGCGACTTCTTCGCAATAGATATTCCCGCCTGTATGCGGGCGTTTCTCCACCACCAAGCAGCGTTTGCCTGCCTTGTGTGCTTCGTGGGCGAAGACCGCTCCGGACAAGCCGCTGCCCACAATGAGGTAGTCAAATGGTTTCATCTTGTTTGTTTTGTCGGTATATAGCTGTTTCTTGGACGCTTGAAAGAAAGGCCGCATGGGCTTCATCTTCGTGCAAAGGTATAATAAAAAAGGAAAGGAAAGCGCATTTCCCGTGGTTTTCACTTTTTATTGTTATCTTTGCCCGGTAAAACGAAGCTTCACGACATAACCGGTTAAAAACAACGAATGAAAGATTTCTTCCGACTTCTGCGGCGCTTTATCCCTCCCTATAGGAAATACTTGGCGGGTTCTTTGTTGTTGAACTTCCTCTCGGCCTTGCTGAACATCTTTTCCTTTACGCTGATTATCCCCATCCTGCAGATTCTTTTCAAGTTGGACACCCAAGTCTACGAGTTCATCCCTTGGAACGCTTCCGATGTGGGCATGAAGGAGCTCGTGGTGAATAATTTCTATTATTATACCACCGCTTTGATAGATGCCAAGGGGTCTTCGTTCACGTTGTTGACGCTGGGACTTTTCTTGGTGGTGATGACATTCTTGAAGACATCGGCCTATTTCCTCTCTTCGGCCACGATGGTACCCATACGTGCGGGGGTGGTGCGCGACATCCGGGCGCAGGTCTATGAAAAGCTGCTGCACTTGCCTTTGGGTTTCTTCAGCGAGGAGCGCAAAGGGGATATCATCGCCCGCATGAGCGGTGACGTGACCGAGGTGGAGTTCTCCATCACCAGTTCGCTCGACATGCTCATCAAGAACCCCATACTGCTCATTTCTTATCTGATTACGCTGATTGTGTTGAGCTGGAAGCTGACCATCTTCACGCTGCTTGTGCTGCCGGGCATGGGGTGGGTGATGGGCACCATAGGGCGCAAGCTCAAACGCAAGTCGCTGGCCGCGCAGCTCAAGTGGAGCGACATGATGTCGCAGTTGGAGGAGACGCTTGGAGGCTTGCGCGTGGTCAAGGCCTTTCTTGCCGAGCGGCCGATGAACACCCGTTTCAAGCGGTGCGTGGACGACTATTGCCGCGCCATCATCAAAGTGGCCACCCGCCAGGCCATGGCGCACCCCATGAGCGAGTTCTTGGGCACGTGCGTGATTGTCATCGTGCTTTGGTTCGGCGGTACGTTGGTATTGGGCAACTCGGCCGCCATCGACGCGCCTACGTTCATCTACTACTTGGTCATCCTTTACAGTACCATCAACCCGCTGAAAGAGTTCTCCAAGGCAAGCTACAACATTCCCAAAGGTTTGGCCTCGATGGAGCGCATAGACAAGCTGCTCTATGCCGAGAATCCCATCAAGGAGGCAGTTCATCCCGAACCGCTTGAAGGGTTGAAGGACAAGATTGAGTTCAAGGATGTTTCGTTCAGCTACGACGGCGCGCATCCGGTGCTCAAACACATCAGCCTGACGGTGCCGCGCGGCCACACGGTGGCCTTGGTCGGTCAGTCAGGCTCGGGCAAGTCTACTTTGGTGGACTTGCTTCCCCGCTATCACGACGTGCAAGCGGGAGAGATTCTTATCGACGGGGTGAACATCAAGAATACCCGCTTCGCCGACCTTCGCGGCTTGATAGGCAATGTGAACCAAGAGGCTATTCTTTTCAACGACACCTTCTTCAACAACATCGCTTTCGGGGTGGAGAACGCTACCATGGAGCAGGTGGTGGAGGCGGCCAAGATAGCCAACGCACACGAGTTTATCATGGAGACTGAAAAGGGTTACGACACGAACATCGGCGACCGTGGAGGCAAGCTCTCGGGCGGACAACGGCAACGCGTCAGCATTGCCCGCGCCATCTTGAAGAACCCGCCTATTTTGATATTGGACGAGGCTACCTCCTCTTTAGACACGGAGAGCGAGCGGTTGGTACAAGAGGCGTTGGAGCGGTTGATGCAGACGCGCACCACCCTTGTGGTGGCCCACCGGCTGAGTACCATCCGGAATGCCGACGAGATATGCGTGATGTATGAAGGGGAGATTGTGGAGCGTGGCCGGCACGAGGAGTTGTTGGCCAAGGACGGTTACTACAAACGGTTGAACGACATGCAGTCGCTCTCTTGAGCCGTTGCGGCCGGCCGGTTCCCTTTTGCTTGCTTTTCGGGCGAAAACGACGGATAGGACAAATTATTCTGCCTTTCAATCTTTATCATGCTCCCGATTTGCGGTACTTTTGTAGGCGGAAAACAAACAATACCGGATATGAGACGATTTTATCCCATCTTGGCAGGTATGTGCCTGCTTTTATGCCTCTCCTGTGGCCGGAACGCCAAGGACAGTGGAAAAGAACAGACAGTGAAGACCGACACCGTGGTGCCTGTCCGGGCGAGGGAATCTTTGCAATATCCGGGAAAGGTGAAGGCGGCGCGCGACGCCAATTTGTCGTTCAGGGTGAGCGGCACGTTAAGCAAGCTCTATGTCAAGGAAGGGGCGCACGTGCGCGAAGGCCAGCTCTTGGCCGAATTGGATTCCACGGACTACCGGGTGCAGCTCGATGCCGCCGAGGCCGAGTACCGGCAGGTAAAGGCTGAAGCCGAGCGGGTGATGGCGCTCTACAAGGAGAATGGCACCACGCCCAACGCCAACGACAAGGCCGTGTACGGGCTCAAACAGATTACCGCCAAATACAAGCATGCGCAGGATGAACTGGCTTACACCCGGCTTTACGCCCCGTATGACGGCTATGTGCAGAAGCGGCTCTTCGTGGAGCACGAAACGGTGGGGGCGGGCATGCCCGTGATTTCCTTTATAGGTGAGGGCGCGCCCGAAGTGGAGATCAACTTGCCTGCCGCCGAGTATATCCGCCGCGCCCGTTTCACCGGTTATTATTGTACGCTTGAACTCTATCCGGGCAAGGTGTTCCCCTTGAAACCTGTCAGTATCACACCTAAGGCGAATGTCAACCAACTCTACACCATGCGCCTGCAAATGACGGATGTCGGGGGCGGAATGCCTTCACCGGGCATGAACACCACGGTGAACATCAGCTGCGACGAAGAGGGGGAGCATACCTTCGCCGTGCCCACGGGAGCCATCCTTGAAAAGGAGGGCAAGTCATACGTCTTTGTCTACCGCTCCGAAGACTCGACCGTGCATAGCCGGGAGGTATTCCCGTCGCGTCTTTTAAGCAATGGACACACCGTGGTGGCTTCCGACGGATTGAAGCCCGGAGACCGTATTGTCACGGCCGGGGTGCACTTTATCGACGACGGGGAACGGGTGAAGTTGCTGCCTGCCGTAACTGAAACCAATGTGGGAGGACTCATGTGATGGATATCGGCAGCTGGTCGTTCCGCAACCGGAACTTGGTCTACTTTCTCATTGCCGTCTTGCTTGCCGGGGGCGCATACGCAGCTTACGAGATGAGCAAGCTCGAAGACCCGGAAGTGAAAGTAAAGATAGCCATGGTGGTGACTACTTATCCGGGTGCTTCGGCGCATCAGGTGGAGCTGGAAGTGACGGATGTATTGGAGAAGGGCATCCGCACCATGGGCAATATCGACAACATAGAGAGCTATTCTTTCGGCGATGTGTCGCTCATTCAGGTAGAACTGCTTAGTACCGTGCCCGACGGGGATGTGGAGCAGTGCTGGGACATGTTGCGCCGCAAGGTAAGCGACGCCGCGGCGTCGTTGCCCAAGGAGGCAGGCGTGCCGCAGGTGCGCGACGACTTCGGCAATATGTACGGCATCTTCTACGCCTTGACGGGCGATGGATTGCAGGACCGTGCGCTATCCGACTATGCCGAACTGCTCAAACGCGAGGTGAACGACTTGGAGGGTGTGGACCGCGTGGAGCTGTATGGAGCGCGTCAAGAGTGCATCGACATCTCGTTGTTGCAGGACCGCATGGCCAACTTGGGCGTGAAGCCCATGGAAGTGCTGGCTACCTTGAACGGACAGAACCAGACTACTTATACCGGTTATTACGACAACGGCGACCTGCGTGTGCGCGTCACTGTGGACGACAAGTTCAAGACGGTGGAGGATATCGGCGACATGCTCATTCAAGGACATGACGACGACCAACTGCGCTTGAAGGATATTGCGCGCGTGGAGAAGGGGTATGAGAACCCCACGCGCAACGAGTTGTTCTACGACGGCGGGCGGGCCATCGGCATGCTGATAGCCGCCTCGGCCGGCTCGGACATCGTAAAGGTGGGGCAGACGGTGGAGCGGAAGTTGGCCGAGCTTCGTGACACGCGGCTGCCTGCGGGCGTACAATATAGCAAGGTGTTCTAC